>JAGWSK010000362.1 GCA_028869355.1 Alphaproteobacteria bacterium
CCGAGAGAGCATTCAGCGCGGCGAAGATCGCGGCCGGCGTCAGCCGGGGCGCGCCCGACAGCGGCGTCAGCTCGGGCAAGGCTTCTTCAATCGTGCTGATTCCGCACAACCCGCAGCCGGACTGGCCGGGAAGCGCGCGGCGCCTTTCGGCAAGCCGGGCGGACCGTTCCTGCTGCAACCGCAGATCGATTCCGATCCCCCGCGCACCATAGCGAATATCGATGCGGGCTATCTCATTTGCCTCGGCGACAATTCTCTCGGACAGGGCAAACCCCACCGCGAAATCTTCGAGATCGGCGGGTGTGACCATCATGACGGCGTAAGGGGCGCCGTCGAATTCGATCGCAACCGGCACTTCGTTGGCCAGCTCGCGATTCTGCACGAGCCATTCGCCGGCAGGCGTGACGCGGACGACCGGATGGGCGCAGGAAACGGCGGCGTTCGATTCAGGATCGACTTGCAGCGCGGCTTCAGGCATCGGACGGCATTCCATCGCGCATCAGCGATTCGGCGAAAGCGAGATCAGCGGGCGTGTTGATGTTGAAGAATGGATCGAGCGGCCGCGCATCGAAATCGACCCGGACATTCGGCAAGCTCCCGATCAGGCTGTCGACTTTGCGCAAACCGCGCTTGCCCAAAACCTCATCAGCGGAAAGCGGCAAATCGGTGCGCCAGGCGGCAAAGACCGGATGATGCCGTTTGGCGCTCGCGGCAATGCTGACCGGGACGTGCGACGCGTTGGCGGCCGCAATCAGGCGACCGACCATGTCGCCAGGCAGGAACGGACAATCGCAGGCGAAACTGACGAGCCACTGTGCATGGGGGCGGTTCTGCTTCGTCCACTCAAACCCGGCAAGAATGCCCGCCAGCGGACCCGGGTAGTTGGCAACGCTGTCCGGAACGAGAGTTCGCCCGAATCCCGCGAAACGTCCGATGTCGCCATTGGCGTTGATCAGCAATTCATCCACCTGTGGCGCCGCACGGCCGACAACGTGTTCCATCAATGTTTTGCCCGCGAGCATCAGCATCGGCTTGTCGGCGCCGTTCATTCGCTGTGCCCGTCCGCCGGCGAGCACGATTCCGACCACCATCTCCTTCGTCAGAACAGACCCACGATTTTGCCGTCCGGGCCAACATCTATGGCTTCGGCGGATGGAACTTTCGGCAGGCCCGGCATGGTCATGATCTCACCGCAGATCGCAACCACGAATTCCGCTCCCGCCGACAGCCTCACCTCACGAACATTGATGACGTGGTCGGCCGGTGCTCCCTTGATGTCCGGATTGGTCGTAAAACTGTACTGGGTTTTTGCGATGCAGATCGGGAATTTGCCGTAACCCATCGCTTCGAAAGAGGCGAGCTGATCGCGCACGCTCTTGTCTGCCGAGATGTCTTTGGCGCGATAGATCTCGCGCGCGATGGTGCGGATCTTCTCATAGAGCGGCAGATCATCGGGATAGAGGAATTTGACATCGCTCTTGGCCGATTCGCTGGCGCGCACGACTGCGCGCGCGAGATTGGCTGCGCCTTCGCCGCCGAGCGCCCAATGATCGGCGAGGTGGCATTCGACGCCGAGTTTCTCGCAGGTTCTGATCACCAATGCGTTTTCCGCATCCGTGTCGGACGAGAAACGATTGATCGAGACGATCGGGACCAGACCGAGCTTGCGGACGTTCTCGACATGGCGGACAAGGTTCGACATGCCGGTTTCGAGTGCCGCGAGATTTTCCTTCTTCAGGTCCTCTTTCTTGACGCCGCCATGCATCTTCAGGGCGCGTATGGTCGCGACGATGACAGCACAGGACGGAGAAAGACCGGCCTTGCGGCATTTGATGTCGACGAACTTCTCGCCGCCGAGATCGGCGCCGAACCCGGCTTCCGTCACCACGTAATCGGCAAGTTTCAGGGCCGTCGTTGTCGCCAGCACCGAATTGCAGCCATGCGCGATATTGGCGAACGGACCGCCGTGAATGAATGCCGGATTGCCTTCGAGCGTCTGCACAAGGTTTGGCGCGATTGCGTCTTTGAGCAACGCAGTCATGGCGCCTTGCGCCTTGATGTCGCGCGCACGCACCGGCTTGCGATCGCGGGTATAGGCGACGACGATATTTGAAAGGCGCTTCTTCAGGTCTTCGAGGTCCGACGCGAGACAGAAGATCGCCATGACTTCCGAAGCGACCGTGATGTCGAAGCCATCCTCACGGGGGAAACCGTTGGCGACCCCGCCCAGCGAATTGACGATCTGGCGCAGCGCGCGGTCATTCATATCCATGACGCGCTTCCAGGTCACCCGGCGCTGGTCGATGCCAAGTGCGTTGCCCCAGTAGATCTGGTTGTCGATCATCGCCGACAGCAGATTGTGCGCCGTGGTGATCGCGTGCAGGTCGCCGGTGAAATGAAGATTGATGTCTTCCATCGGCACGACCTGCGCGTAGCCGCCGCCGGCCGCCCCGCCCTTCATGCCGAAGGATGGTCCGAGCGATGGTTCGCGGATGCAGAGCATCGCCTTTTTGCCGATGTGGTTCAGTCCGTCGGTCAGGCCAACCGTCGTCGTGGTTTTCCCCTCGCCTGCGGGAGTGGGGGTGATCGCCGTTACCAGCACGAGTTTTCCGTTCGGCCGGTCGCGCACCGACTTCACATAGTCGAGCGAAACCTTCGCCTTGTAGCGGCCATAGGCTTCCAGGCTTTCGGCGGGGATGCCGAGGCGCTCGCGCGCGATGTCGGCGATCGGCCGCATTTTTGCGGCCTGGGCGATTTCAATGTCGGATTTCGGATTCTGGTGCTGCGACGCAGACATGATAACTCCGTAAACGGATGGTTTAGCCGAGGCGGATCCCGGCTTGCAAATTGATCGATCTGGCGAAATCGCCGGCGGAAATTTTACCGCCTTCAGCGGGTTTTAACCGCAGCACGCGGATGCGGCCATCGGCGCATACGACGGAAAACCCGTCACTGCCGACCTCAACCACTTCCCCGATTTTTCCACCGATACCTTTCGGGTCTTTCGCGGGCAGCGGCTTGGCTTCGAATATTTGCAGGGTCTTGCCGTCGAGCGTCGTCCACGCGCCCGGCGCCGGATTGCAGCCGCGGATCAGGTTGTGGATCTGCCGCCACGGCTTGCCCCAGTCGATGCGGGCAGTTTCCGGCGTGCAGCGGCCTTCATAGGTCGCGAGCGATTCGTCCTGTTTGATACGCGGCGCCTTGCCCGCTTTGACGAGATCGACCGATTCCATCATGGCTTCGACACCCATGGGAAACAGCCGGTCGAAATAGACGGAGCCGAGCGAATCACTATCGCCGATCGGCGTCTTCTTTTGCAGCAGCACATCGCCGGTATCGAGCCCATCGTCGGGCCAGAAGATCGACAACCCGGTTTCGGTCTCGCCCTGAATGATCGGCCAGTTGATCGCCGACGCGCCACGGCCTTTGGGCAGCAGCGAGGGGTGATACTGAATCGAACCGTGTGTCGGGATGTTGAGGAAATCCGACGGCACAAACAGAGTCACGAAAGCCATCACCTGCAGATCGGGTTTGAGAGCGCGAAACTCGTCCCAGACTTCCTGTTTTCGGTAGGATGCCGGCTGGTACACCGGCAGATCGGCGGTAAGCGCCGCTTCTTTCAGCGGGTCGATCTTCTGCCCCGGTTTTTCCGGCGCGACATAGACCGCAACGACATTTTCGCCGCGCTTCAGCAAGGCTTCCAGAACCGCCTTTCCGAATGCCTGCTGCCCATGGACGACAATGCGCATGTGCCTGCTTTCCCTTTCTGCGTTTCGCGAAGGGTGGCTGTGGACCGTCCCCTCCCCGAAAACGCTGACGCGTTTTCGACCCTCCCTCAGGGGGAGGGTTAAATTATGCCGCGGTGCGTTTTTCCGGCGCGGTGATTGCCCCTGAGGTCCTGATCTCCGCAATTTCTTTTTCGGAATAGCCAAGCACCTGCGACAGGATCTCCTCGGTGTGTTCGCCCAACAGGGGCGAACGCTGGACGTCGCACGGCGAGTCCGACAGTTTGATCGGATTCCCGACTGTCAGATATTTGCCGCGTTTCGGATGATCGACTTCAACGACAGTTCCGGTGTCGCGCAGCGAGCGTTCCTCGGCCAGCTCCTTCATGGAAAGAATCGGACCGCAGGGGATGTCGTATTTATTGAGAATGTCCATGGCTTCGAATTTCGTTTTGGTCGTGGTCCATTGCTCGATGCGGTCGAAAATCTGCTTCAGGCGCGGCAGGCGCGCATTTGGAGTTGCGTAATCGGGATGGGTCTTCCACTCCGGTTCGCCGATCACATCGCAGATTTCGTTCCACACCGGCGCCTGGGTGATGAAGTAGATGTAAGCGTCGGGATCGGTCTCCCAGCCCTTGCATTTCAGAATCCAGCCCGGTTGTCCGCCGCCGGAATCATTTCCGGCGCGCGGCGTGGCCACGCCAAAGGGAATGCCCTGACCGTACTGGCTGAATTCGGTCAGCGGACCACGCGTGAGGCGCTGCTGGTCGCGCAGCTTCACACGGCAGAGATTGAGGACGCCATCCTGCATCGCGGCGAGGACGCGCTGACCGCGGCCGGTGCGGTTGCGCTGATACAGTGCGCTGACAATGCCGAGCGCAAGGTGCAGTCCGGTGCCGGTATCGCCGATCTGGGCTCCGGTCACCAGCGGCGGGCCACCGAGGAATCCGGTCGTGGATGCGGAGCCACCAGCGCATTGCGCGACATTTTCATAAACCTTGCAGTCCTCATATGGTCCGGGGCCGAAACCCTTGACCGAGGCCATGATCATGCGCGGATTGAGCTCGTGCACATGTTCCCAGGTCAGGCCCATGCGATCGAGCGCACCGGGGGCGAAGTTCTCCACCAGCACGTCGCAGATCTTCACGAGGCGCTCGAGAATCTCCATGCCCTTGCGGTTCTTGGAGTCGATGGTGATCGAGCGCTTGTTGGCGTTCAGCATGGTGAAATACAGACTGTCCGCACCCGGAACATCACGAAGTTGCCCGCGAGTGATGTCGCCGACGCCCGGCCGTTCGATCTTGATGACGTCCGCGCCCATATAGGCGAGGAGCTGTGTGCAGGTCGGTCCCGACTGGACGTGGGTGAAATCCAGGATCCGGACGCCGTCGAGTGCCTTGCCCGCCTGTCCCCACGGCGCCTGTGAGGGTGGTACAATGTCGTTGCCTGTCATGGTCAGTTCCTCTCTTGCTTTTTCTTGAGTGCACTTTGGGGATTGAGCTTGCTGATATTGCCGCTTTCACTGCCCGCAGCAGGATCGATCACCGCGTTGATGAGGGCAGGCCGTCCTGAATCCATTGCCTTGTTGACCGCGCGGCTGAGCTCGTCGGGCGTCGTCACATGGAAACCCGCGCCACCAAAGGCTTCGACGAGCTTGTCGTAGCGCGCGTCCCTGACAAAGGCGGTCGTAGCCGGGTCGGAACCGCCGGACGGATTCACGTCGGTGCCGCGATAGATGCCGTTGTTGTTGAATACCACGATGCAGACCGGCAGGTTGTAGCGGCAGATGGTTTCGACCTCCATGCCGCAGAAACCGAAGGCGCTGTCGCCTTCCACCGCGAGCACCGGCTTGCCGGTCTCGACGGCAGCGGCGACGGCGAAGCCCATCCCCACTCCCATAACGCCCCACGTGCCGACATCAAGCCGCTTACGCGGTTGGTACATGTCGATGACCCCGCGTGCGAGATCGAGCGTGTTCGCACCCTCATTGACCAGAATTGCGTCCGGCCGTTCCTTGATGATGGTACGCAATGCGCCAAGGGCGCTGTGAAAATCCATCGGCGACGAATTCTTCATCAGGCGCGATGCCATCTTGGCGACGTTTTCTTCTCTTTTCGCGTTGACGGCATTGACCCATTCGGACGGGGCGGTTGGCCATCCGGCATCCATATTGTCGAGCAGCGCCGAAACGCAGGAGCCGATATCGCCGACAACGGGCGCAACGATTCCGACATTGCTGTCCATTTCCCGCGGCTCGATATCGACCTGGATGAATTTCTTCGAACCCGGCTCGCCCCAGGTCTTGCCTTTGCCATGCGACAGCAGCCAGTTCAGCCGCGCGCCAATCAGCATCACGACATCGGAATCCTTGAGCACGGTCGATCGCGCAGCGCCCGCCGATTGCGGATGGGTATCCGGCAGCAGGCCCTTCGCCATGCTCATCTGCAGAAAGGGAATACCGGTCTTTTCAACGAAAGCGCGGATCTGGTCATCCGCCTGCGCATAGGCGGCGCCTTTGCCAAGTATGATCAGCGGGCGCTTCGCACCCTTGAGCACTGCGAGTGCACGCTTGACTGCGGCCGGCGCGGGAATCTGCGCCGGGGCCGGATCGATCACCTTGACCAGCGATTTCGCGCCGGCTTCTGCGTCCATCACCTGTGAGAACAGTTTGGCGGGGAGATCGAGATAGACCCCGCCGGGACGCCCCGAGACTGCTGCGCGAATGGCGCGCGCCACGCCGATCCCGATGTCCTGCGCATGCAGCACGCGGAACGCTGCCTTGCACAACGGTTTCGCAATCGCGAGCTGATCCATCTCTTCATAATCGCCCTGCTGCAAATCGACGACTTCGCGCTCGGAAGAGCCGCTGATCAGGATCATCGGAAAGCAGTTGGTGGTCGCATTGGCCAATGCGGTCAACCCGTTGAGGAAACCGGGTGCGGAAACCGTCAGGCAGATGCCTGGCCTTCTGTTGAGAAAGCCGGCGATCGCCGCCGCATTGCCGGCATTCTGTTCGTGCCGGAAGGAAATCACGCGCATACCGGCCGCCTGCGCCTTGCGGCCCAGATCGGTAACCGGGATGCCCGGAACGCCGTAGACGGTCTCGATGCCGTTGAGCTTCAGCGCATCGATGACAAGGTGAAAGCCATCCGTCAGCTCGCGTTCCGTTTCCATATTTTGTGCTGTTGTCGACATTCCATTCCCTCCCCGGTTGGGTTCAATCCAGATAATCGGCGTATTGCGACACGTGACTGGCAAGGCCGAGCGCATGTTCGCGCGTCAGTTGTTCGGCGCGCCCGGCATCGCGTGCTTCCAGCGCTTCGATGATATTCATGTGATCGTGAATCGAACGATGCGCGCGATCCTTCTCACCGATCGTCTTCCTACGAATCATGCGCATGTGGGTGAACAGGTTTTCCGCCATGTCGGTGAGCACCTGGTTGTGGCTCATGCGGATAATGGCCTGATGGAATTCGATATTCACTTCGGAATATTCATCGAGTTTGGCCTGTTCAGCACCGCCTTCGAAGGTGGTGAACATTTGCCGCAGTGCTGCGATCTCGCCGTCTGTCGCATTCTCGGTCGCCAGCCGCGCCGCCATGCCTTCCAGTGCCGCCCAGGCGGTGATCAGCTCGATTACTTCGCGCTTGGTCTTGCGCACCACGTAGATGCCCCGTCGCGGAATCGATCGGACGAAACCTTCGCGTTCCAGTTGTGCAAGCGCCTCGCGCACCGGCGTGCGGCTGACTCCGAGGTCGGCTGCAAGCTGGCGCTCATCGAGCCGGATCTCTTCCCGGCTGCCATACGGGTCCATGCGGGTGATGACATTTTTCAATGCGGAATAGGCTTTCTCCGTGAAGTTCGGTTCATTCGCCAGTGGCGAAAGTCCTAACTTTTTTGCTGAACCAATTGACAGCATTGGAGAAATGGATTCTTTGCGGATGTGGCTGAGCGGCTGGTATACAATATACCAAAGGCAGATTCATGCAACTGGAATCACATCTGAACCGGTGAGGTCTCGATCCGTCCGGCATGACAGCCTGCCGATGGTCGTGTAGAAAAATCGGCAAAACAAAATCGGCGAAGCATATTCGTCGCCCGGTGCAAAGCCGGAAAGACTATGCGGGAGGAGTGAACGATGAACAGATGGGTCCGGTTATGGTCGGCCTTCGTCGGCATGATAATGATCGGCAACCTCCAATATGCCTGGACGTTGTTTGCGGAGCCCATGGTGAAGGCTCATGCGGCACAGCACTGGCAGCTTTCCGATGTGCAGTGGGGCTTTGGCCTGTTCATCGCCGCCGGCACGTGGGCCATGCCGTTCTTCGCAACCTACATCGACAAATACGGTCCCCGGGCCTTCATGGCGATCTCGGGCGTGCTTTGCGCTGTTGGGTGGGCCTCGTTGGGGTTCATCTCGAGCCTGCTTTCATTTTACATCCTCTTCTGCATGGCCGGGATCGGCGTCGCATGCGTGTATGCCTGCGGGGTTTCCACTGCGGTGAAATGGTTTCCCGACCGGCGGGGTGTGGCCTCGGGTATCATCACGGCGGGCTATGGAATGGGCGCCGCCGCCTTCAACCCGCTGTTTGATTACCTGATCCGCAGTATCGGATATTCGAATACGTTCCTGTGGACCGGCATCACGCACGGCGCGTTGATCGCGCTGTCCGGTCTGGTGATGCTGAATCCGCCAGCCGGTTACAAGGTCAAGGCAGCCGTGGCTGCCAAGCCGAATGTGCGGCGCCAAACCGTCGACTTCACCTATTCGGAAATGCTGCGCACGCCGCAATTCTATTTCCTGTTCTTCGCGATGCTCTCGATGGCAATCGGCGGGTTGATGGTCACCGCTTCGGTAAAACCGGTGGCGACCAACTTCAAGATTGGCGAGGCCGCGCTGACCGTGGCCCTCGTCCTGTATCCGCTCGCCAACGGCTTTGCCCGCATTCTGTGGGGCTCGGTGTCGGATTACCTTGGCCGCGAAAGGACCATGTTCACGGCCTTCCTGCTGCAGGCCATATTCCTGGTTGCCCTCACCACGCTGGGACGCAGCGGCGACTGGATCTGGGTGGCGTTGGTGGTGCTCGTTTTCCTCACCTGGGGCGAGCTGTATGTTTTGTTCCCGGCAGTGCTCGCCGATTTTTATGGCAGCAAGAATTCGGCGGGCAATTACGCCTTTTTATACAGCGCCAAGGGTTTCGCCTCGCTTTTGGGTGGGGGCGTCGCCGCGTCTCTGTTCGAGGCAACGGGCACCTGGAACTATGCGTTCTTTGCCACCGCCGCGCTTGCTCTGCTCTCGGCCTTTATGGCGCTGTATCTGCTGCGGATGCCGCTGCCACAAAAGACCCAACGCGCTGCGGCGGGCGCAGTCCAGCCCGCCGAATAGGTGTTGTCGGCCGGACCGGCAGCAATCGAGGAATCCGGCAGTCGCGCGGTTGCGCGCGCGCTGCCTTACCTGCTCGTCCTTTTCGGCGCCGGCGGCTGCGCCGCGCTGATTTAAGAAATCGTCTGGTATCAGTTGTTGCAGATTGCGATCGGATCGACGGCGATTTCGCTTGGCGTTCTGCCGGCAAGTTTCATGGGCGGCCTTTGCGTCGGCAGCATTGGCCTGCCGGTGCTGACGCGCCGCAATCCAGGTCTGGCGCGCCATCCGCTGGCGGTTTTCGCGGCGATCGAATTTCTGATCGGAATTTGCGGCGCCGTGGAGCTGGTTTTGATTCCAGTTGCGGGCGATCTGGCTTTGCAAGGTCCGCAAAGCGGCGTTGCCGGATAACGCAGTAACGCACGTGGACGCATCAGGGCTATCGCGATTCTACGAATCGCAATAGCCCTGAGCAGCAGCCCGCGCGCTTACCAGGTCTTGATCACCGATATCCCGACCACCCGGCCAAGATTTGACCGGAGGACGTCGAAGGCCGAAATGTTGCGCGACGCAGTGGTCGGGCCGTACTCGAAGGGAGAATGCCTGCCCGTAATATTTTGTACGACGAGCTGGAAGTTGAGGCGCTTGAGATAATCGAGGGCCGGCATATCGCCGGTGTTGTAACCCATCGACAAATCGAACGTGTAAAAGGACGGCTCGATATTGGTGTAGTTGGAGATCGCGCAGGGGAACGTACCTCCGGGCGTACTGCCGCCGGCGGCGGTGCATTGGAAATTGACATTCGGCGGAGCGCCCCAGGGCGCGAAATAGTGCGCGCTGTAATTGACGAAACCCGTGACAGTGTACGCGCCATCGCTCCAACCGAGGCGCGCCCGGTAACTCATTCTTGGAGCCGCGGGCTGGCCGGACGGAATCGCGGCGACGCCGTTTTGCGCAACCCCGCCGATTGCCGGAAGATTGTCGTGAAGAGCATCGACCGGCGCGCTGCCGCTCACGAGCTGCTGCCAAAAATGCAGGTAATAGGTGCCGGTGATGCCGGTATTCCAGGCGCCGTAATCACCCAGATCGATGTCATAGCTGGCGTTGTAGTCGATGCCATCAGGATGCAGGTAACCGGTGTTGACCGTGCTGCCATCGGAAATCCAGTACACAAACGGCTGGTTGCTGAGTGGCTCGCTGGCATTGCGGTCCAACATCTGCGCGAGGACCATGGCCTCGAATGGCGCGCAGGTTGTGGGAGCCGCGTTGGCCGCTACGGGACAACCCAGATCGCTCGGCACGATGTACCGGAACCGCTGAAGCGGATCATTGAAAGTTTGGGTATTGTTGGCGGTAAACCCCAGCAGCGTATTGTTGACCTTCACGCTGTAAAATGTCGCCTGCAGATCCAAACCGCGCAGCAGTGCAATTTGCGGCGCAATTTCCACACCGATGCTGTAGTTGATCGAAGTTTCCGGCGCGAGATTCGTGCCGCCCTCGCGCGTGGCGGCCTGGCCCTGGGCGTTGACGTAGTTGCGAATTTGCGGGTGCGGACCGCCGCCCCAGGTCACACCGCCGGGGGGCGAACCGCATCCGAAGCCAGCCGCAAACAGGACGGCCGCGGCGCTGCCGGGTGTGGGCGCGCCATTGGTGCATGATACGAGCAGCGCCGCAGTGTCTCCGGGGAGCCCGTCTGCTCCGGCGGGATCGCTGGCAATGGTGGAATATTCGCCGGCATTGGCAAAGCGGAAAGAGGTTCCCCAACTGCCGCGGATTGTCGCCCCGACCAGTTCATCCACCAGCCAGGTAAATGCAAACTTGGGGTTGGTGGTGCCGCCGCTCAGTGTCCCGCTATAGGAGTCATGCCGGACTGAACCTTCGAGATCCAGTTTGCGCACAAGCGGAATATTCAGGT
Source organism: Alphaproteobacteria bacterium (assembly GCA_028869355.1). Taxonomy (GTDB): domain Bacteria; phylum Pseudomonadota; class Alphaproteobacteria; order Micropepsales; family Micropepsaceae; genus CAIYRG01. Next base: position 11,003 of record JAGWSK010000362.1, read on the forward strand.
TGTCGCCAAAGATCGGAACGTCGAGCTGGGCAAATTCCGCCCACACATTGTAGGGCTCGGAGTCATAGATCGTTGACAGGGGCGCCTGCACCGTGCTGCCCGCAAACGGAACTTCACCTGCGTTATTCGCGGTGAATGGGATCACATTGTCCGACTCATAAAGGCCACCGATGGCGGCCTTCACTTGCCCGCCCGGAAGATCGAACAGCGGTCCGTCGAAACGGCCGCCCGTTTCCGAGATCTGGTAAATGTCGCCAAGATCGCGTGAGGCCGAAATGTAATTCAGCGTTTGCGGCGAATTGCACCGGAATGCGGTCGGGTCGCAGAACAGGTTCAGATACGGCAAGCCTGCCGGTTTGGTGACGCCCGACACCGTATTGCCCAATGCGACGTTAATCGCGCTGGGATTCACTTCACTCAGTGAATAGAAGTTTTTCTCGAAGCTGTGCGAATAATAAAGCACGCCGGTCCAGTTGAACGGCAGGTCGAGATTGAACCCGGCATGATAGCGGTAGGAAATTTCATAGGCCGGTTCGCGGGGCGTAATCTCGGGTCCGAAATCATAGGAAACGCGCAGGCCGTTGGGAGCGCCGGTCGGGTAATACGGGTTGATGGTCGGCACGGACCAGGTTTTGACATCGTTGCTGACGCCCTGGCTGTAAATCGGCGGATCCAGTTCGACGACACGGCGGTTGTCGTAAAAGCCCTCGGCGAACAACGAGATGCCGGGAAGCAGGCGCTGATCGAAGGTCGCGACAAACGCATTTTTGTCCTGCTCCGCTTCTTCCCAGCCATATTTCAGCGGATCGACTTCATTCGTGTGCTGATTGGCGGCGTTCGCCGTCAGGGTTGCCCAATTCAATGTTGCCGCACTCCCGGGCGCGGTCGGACCGATCCCGCCGTTAAGCGCCGCGTTGAAATTCGCGCCAGCTCCATGAGGTATCGCCCAGCAATTGGAGCACACGGTTCCAACATTGGATGTCGCCATTCCTGCGGGCGCGCCGGTGGTGATCGTTCCGGGCAGCGACGAGCCGATCGGGATCTGGTTATCGAGCCCCCACGGTGTGTAATTGAGCGTGTAATTGGAATGAAGCGTGCCCTTGATCGGCTGTGCATGGGTGTATTCGTAAGTCAGGGTGATGTCACCGCCATCCCAGGTGCGGCCCCATAATTGTGACGCCTGGTATTGCTGACCTCCGCCCCCGTCGGTCGGCGCCTCGAAATGCAGCAAGGTGACTGCGCCATCGAATCCGCGCTTGAGAATGACGTTGATAACGCCGGCGATTGCGTCTGACCCATAAGTGGCGGATGCCCCATCCGCGAGAATGTCAACCCGGTCGAGAGCCAGTGCAGGAATGACCGAGGGGTCAATCGCGCAAAGACCATCTGCCTGCGGCGGAAATCTCACACCGTCGACCATCAGCAGTGTGCGCGGGCCGGTCTGATCCAGGCCGCGAATATTGACTCGCGTTTCGCGTTCCTGATGGCCGCCGGAATTCACCGCCGCCGGACCGGGCGCCGTGTTGGCTTCGGGGACAGTGCGGAAGAGATCACCTATGGTAGTGGCGCCGGTTTCGGTGAAATCCTGGGCGCCCAAATTCGTCACCGGCACGCCCACCGCCGCGGTGCCGTGAATCAGCGAACCCGTGATCAGCACCTGCTCGGGTATGGTTTCGGGCGCGGCTTGTGCCATTTGCGCCTGGGCCGTCTGCTGCTGGGCCTGCACGGCCGTGGCACTGCCCAGCGCAAAGATGGAAGCAGTCCCCATAAGGGTAGCAAAACGCGATGCAGTCGGATGCATTGATTCCTCCCCCTTTTGGCGCGGCCGAGCGCGCCCGTGTGTGTTTGATCGGGAGTGGATTCATTCGGCCTGGCCAGTAGGCAGGGCGAATGACGCAACACTCCCCACGGCTTAGGGGAGTAACGTTAAATCACAAGTTGTCTGACCAGAACCTGATTTCGCCAATTTCAGACACCCATCTGAACTTTTCCCCAAAATGTGTCATTTTCGACACAAATGGGTTGCCGGCGCCTGGCGTTTCGCGCATGGGTGTTGGTAGTTGCCGCTCAGACTCAAACCATCGTATTCGCATCGGGCATGCCGGCTTAGCTCAGTTGGTAGAGCACGTGATTTGTAATCACGGGGTCGCGGGTTCGATCCCTGCAGCCGGCACCAGTGTACCTGGCGGCTTTCAGCCGCTTCCGTGTCTCCACTATGTCAGCGGTTCTGTTCGCTTGCGGCTTGTGCTGCAAGCAGGCTGATCGTGTTTCGTGCACCCGCGTCCAAAACCGGCCACTTAAAAGGCATTGGTGTGCAGGACCGTCACCACGATGTCGTCGAAATCTCAAAGACACGGCAAGAGGTGACAGCCGTTTGCAACCACCACGCGCGTGGAATGTTGCCGTTACCGCGAACCGGCCGGCGCCGCTTGGCTGCGGTGCCAAAGCGCTTTTGCGGAGATGACTCGCCACATCCACTTCAGTGGTTTTTAACCATTCTAAATCAAAGTTGAACCCGCCAACCGCACGCAGTTATCGCTTCTGCGCGTTCCCCGGCGCCTGCATTGCGCATATACCTGGAGAAGGAATATCTCCGATGGCCGAGACCGAAGATATTCGCCTGCGCCAGTTGCGCCCTGAAATATCTCAACCCGCTCTCCGTACAAGCAGAAGACGTGTAACTCGTGATGTCTCAGACCCGATTAGTGGGCTGTTCAGGGCATCCGTCGCGGCAATCTTCTTCGCGTCCGGCGCAGCGTCCCTTATCTTGCAGGTCATCTGGTTTAAACAACTCCAGTTCGTGCTGGGAAGCGCTACATTTTCGGTAAGTGTCACTGTCGCGAGCTTCTTTTTAGGCCTGTCCGTTGGGAGCGCGGTCGGAGGGCGGATCGCCGATACTGTTGCTCGCCCGCTCATGGTTTACGCATTTCTGGAACTCAGCCTCGCGCTCGTGTCGTTTGCCGTTACGGCAGGCCTGTCACATTGGCCGATTTGGGTTAGCTGGATGTCGCCGATGCTGGACCTGGAATCCCCGGCCCGGCTGCCCGTTATTGTCTTGCTGTCACTTGCGACATTGTCGCTGCCGACAATCCTGATGGGCGCGACGCTGCCTTTCCTGGTTCGGTTTTTGGGTCGCTCCCGGGCGGAGCTCGCCCATGAGGTCGGTTATCTCTATGGCTTCAATACTCTCGGGGCTGCCATTGGTACCCTGAGCGCGGGCTTTATCCTTATTGGATTATTGGGGGTAACAGGATCAAGCGTTATCGCGTCATTGATATATGCGGCCGTTGGCAGCCTTGCGCTGTTTGCTGCGCGTTACGAGGACCCGTTGGCGTTCAGCAAAACCGAAACCGATCCGTCGCCAAACAGCCGGCCGGCCGACAATCCCACTTCCCTGATCGTTTTGTTTGCCTGCTCCGGTTTTATTTCCATTGCTTACGAGGTTGTGTGGTTTCGATTTCTGACCAATATCAGTAACTCCAGCGTTTATGCGTTTGCTGGTATGCTCAGCACATACCTTTTCGGGCTGGTGATTGGTGCGTTGCTGTGCGGCAGGGTTTTGGCACGCCACAAGGATCAGCTGCTTCGATATTTCGCTGTCACGCAATTGCTCGTAGCCGTCGCCGGCACGATCACCCTTGCGACACTCGGCAAGGCCGGCACATTCCATTCATTTTTGACGCCGATCATCTCGCATCTCATTCCGGTCCGGATGCAGTTGCTTTTGGGAGATGATGTGTCGTTCTTCGCCACATGTGTTCTCGCCATGTTGTTGCCGACGACGCTTATCGGCATCAGCTTCCCCCTTGCCACCGAGTTGACGGTCACGCGGATGAGCGCTTTGGGGCGTCGGGTCGGCACACTTTATGGGCTGAACACAATCGGCGGGGTCCTCGGGTCCCTTGCAGCCGGCTTTCTTCTAATACCCTATCTCGGCAGCCAATGGGCTTTGACCGCCCTCATTTCGATGAACCTGGTCATTTTTGTCATGACTGTCCTGTCTCAACCCAGCCTGCTCGCCAACCGGATTCTCTGGCGTCAGGGGGCAGTCGCCATAACCGTCGTTGCAGCGTCATTCGCTTTTTTTGGTCCAAATTATCTGGAACGGCAGTTGAGCACGTTTGAGGGTGCAAAAGTCCTTGCATTGCGGGAATCGAAAGAAGCCACATTTACGGTGCTCGAATATCAGGACCCTGCGGCTGGCCGGTACCAACAGCTGCTGGTCAATTCCAAGAGCTATGCCAACAACAGGTTGGAGGGCAGGCGCTATATGGCAGCCATGGGACACTTTCCAATGCTGCTGCACAGAGGCCGTGCCGAAACCGCCGCCGTCATTTGTATAGGAACCGGCACCACGATCGGCGCCATAAGCACGTACCCGGAGTTGCAATCGATTTACGCGGTCGATTTGGCGCCAGCGGTGTTTGACTTCGCGCACTATTTTGTACCCATCAATCACCGCTTTTATGAGAACCCCAGGGTGCACGAGATCGTGGCGGACGGCCGCAATTATCTCCTCGGCACCCGGAACACATTTGACGTGATCACCCTTGAGCCCCCGCCCCCGTATGATGCCGGGATCGTAAATCTGTACACAGAGGAGTTTTACGCTCTCGCAAAGCAGAGGATGCGGCACGGGGCTGTTTTAGCGCAGTGGGTGCCGTTGGATATTGGCCGCGGTGCTCTTCCGAGGTTGATGCTGAAGGCCATGCTTGCGCAGTTCAAGCACGTGTCGCTGTGGCTGCCTTCCAGAATGGAGGGTGTCGCGATCGCTTCCGACGAGCCGTTGCAAATCGATCGGGAGGCGCTCGCCGTTCGGATGTCTGCTCCCGGAGTGGCCGATGACCTTGCTGCGATCGGCTTGCGTTCACCCGAGGATATTTTGGCAACGTTCGTTGCTGCAGACGAAGCGCTTGCAGCCTTTGTTCGGGATACCCCAACTCTCACCGACGATTTGCCCCGGCTTGAATATTACAATTTTTATCCACCGCAACCGATCCGCGTGAAGGATGTGGAGCGACTCCGGGAGCCCGTGGAGCGGTATATGCCTGTTGATCGAACCCGGGATCCGCGGCTGGATACGGCACGCGCTGTCGCCGATGACATCTGGAAGGAACATGAAGCAACGGCTTATGGAGATGCCACAGCCGCGCGCTCGGTACTCAGTGCTGCCTTAAAATTGGACCCGGACAACGCGTATCTCGGTTTCCTCGAGCGAAAACAGCATGCGGTAGCTGCTCCAAGGTGACGCCAATGTTTCGCAACGATCGCGACCCGATCCCGGAGGCGCATCCGGTCTGAAACCGCTTTGCCCATCACCGGCCGGACGGACAAGTGCCCTTTCAATTTTGCGGTGGAAGGGCAGGAATGTTCGGACCGGGCAAAAGCTCCGATTGCCGTTTTTCCCGAACGGGTGAATTTGTCACAGAAAAGTCGCAACAGGCGGCGTTTGCCATCGGCTCTGATTTTCCCGAAGGAAAGAGGAGTGATGGTATGAGAAGCGTTCTTCTGCTCGCCCTTGCGGTTGGCGCCCTGGCCACGGGACCGGTCTTCGGCCGCGGGGCGCCGCCGGGCGCAGGCGGCCCTCCGCCTGGCGTCACTGTCGGCCCACCGGCTGCCGCTACCATGCATACCCCACCCGGCCTCAGCATGGGTCCGCCTCCGGGTGTCGCGGCCGGCCGCCCGGCCAGTGTTCCCGTAGGACCTCCCTCCAGCGCGACAACCGATGTGGCAGATTCCGCGGCGGATGCAGGTGCGGCCAACGGCCTGGGTAAGCTGAATGCCGCCCACGCGTCCTCGGAGGCGCTTGAGCATGCCAATTCGCATTCGATCGTTGGCGAACTTGCCACATACAAGGCAACGATCATCAGTGCGCGAGCCCAAGTGAATACGTTCACGGCTGACGTGAATGCCGACACCGCCGCGGTGAATGCGGACACAGCGACGGTCAATGCGGACCAAACAGCATTGACCAATCTGCAAAATGCGCCGATGCCCAATCAGACTGCAATCCAGGCGGCGCAGGGACAATTGACAGCAGCGCAAGCGCAATTGGCGTCGGACCAGGCGCGATTGGCCTCGGACCAGGGCAAGTTGGCCGCCGCCCAGGCACAAATCGTCGCGGCGCAAAACACCCTCGCGTCGGAAAGCAACAAATCGCTGACAGCGACAGTTCTTGCGCGGGTCAACAGTCTGCTGGGATTGTAGAGAATTCCTTATACGGACGAATCGGGACGGGACGGCTCAAAATCAGCCGTCCTGTCTGTGCAGCCGGCAGCGGTTTCATGACCTGAACAGATCGCGCTCGGCCGGGCGGATGAGATCGTGAGCGTTTCCCGGAGGTGCATCAGACCTGAAGCCGCGGACAATCACCACCGGTACACGGTCTGCTTTGCCCATCACGAGTTCGGCCGCCGATGCGAGTTCATCAGCGCAGGCAATCACCGTCGCGTTCAGCAGTTTTCCCTCGCCATCGCGCTGTCCCCGGTAATCGATCAATGCGGGTAGCCCGGAGACGCCGAGCGCCACATTGACCAGACCCTCGCGCCAGGCGCGGCCGAAAGTATCGCTGATGATGATGCCCAGCGGGACGGCGAAACTTTCCTGAAGTTTAAGCTGGAGTGCCCGCGCCGATTCATCTGGATCTTCCGGCAGCAGAACGGCGGCATTTTCGGCCGTGTTCGATGCGTCCACGCCGGCATTGGCGCAGACAAATCCGTGTTGCGTCTCACTTATGATGATCCCGCGCTCCATGCGCAGGATGCTTTTGGATTCTCTGAGCACCAGTTCAATGATGCGTGGGTCCTTGTTCCAGTCCGCTGCCCATTCAGTGGCGCGCCGGGAGGGAATAACCTCATGCAGATCAGCAATCCTGCCTTCGGCCTTTGAAACGATTTTTTGCGCGATGACAAAGATATCGCCGTGGATGATCGTACAAGTCTGATCATGGAGGCATTTTGTGATCAGCGATGCAATGTCGTCACCTGGTTGAATTTCCGGGAGACCAGGCACAGGAATGATTTGGATCATCTGTACAGTTAGCCCTGAACGGGGACGGGAAAATAGCGCAGGAGCGGGCGGATGGACGAGAAAGTCGCGATTATCGGCGGCACGGGTGATCTGGGATTTGGGCTGGCGCTGCGCTGGGCCAAGGCAGGCGTAAGCCTGATCATCGGTTCGCGCGAGGCGGCGAAGGCAGACGAAGCTGCGGGCCGCATTCGCGCTTCTATCGCGGGGGCAAATGTTACCGGCTCTGCAAATGCGGATGCTGCAGCGCAGGCGCGCATTGTTGCAGTGACAGTGCCCTTCGCCGCCCAGGCAGGAACACTGGGCGGCATCAGGAAAGCGTTCGCGAGCGGCATTCTGGTGGACACCACGGTTCCTCTGGCCGCTGCGGTGGGTGGGCGTGCGACGCGCGTGCTCGGCGTGTGGGAAGGCTCATGCGCCCAGGCCGCGCAGGCGCTGTTGCCGGGCGTGCGCGTGGTTTCCGCCTTTCACAATGTTTCGGCGGAATCGTTGCACGACATGGATACTGTGCCCGATTGTGACGTCTTCCTGTGTGGCGACGATGCGGAAGCAAAGCAGAAAGTCGCGTCACTGGTGAATCTCATTCCGGGGCTGCGTGCGCTGGATGCGGGCGGGCTGGAGATGTCGCGCATCTGCGAAAGCATGACGGCGCTGCTGATTTCGCTCAATCGGCGTTACAAGACGCGGCACAGCGGATTTCGTGTCACTGGAATCAAATGACTTTTTCGCGCCGCAGGGCGTCGATTTCGTCTTCCGAATAGCCGATGGAAGCGAGCACCGCATCCGTATCGCCGCCGAGGGCAGGCATGGGATCAAGCCGGGGCGGGCTGTCCGACAAATGCAGCGGGCTGGCCATCACCGGAATCCGGCCTACTGGCGTATCGATCTCCTGAATCATCTCGCGCGCCTTCATCTGCGGATGATCCAGCACTTCGCCGACTGTGTTCACGCGCCCATAAGGCAAACGGACCTTGTCCAGCCGTGCCATCCATTCGGTAGAAGGACGTTCGCGGAAAATCGGGACCAGAATATCGTCCAGTTCCTCGCGGTGAGCGCGCCGCGATGGCGTGTCCCTGAAACGGGGGTCGGTGAGCAGATCGGGGCGCTCGATCACCTGCTTGCAGAAGATTTCCCAATCGGCCGGGCTCGCGCAAACGACGCCAAAATATTTGCCGTCGCTCGCGAGATAATGTCCGTAGGGCGTGATGTATTGATGCCTGAGCCCAAATCGTTTCGGCTCTTCGCCGCGATGCCAGAAATGGTGCGGGAAATAGCCGAGCCATGAGGCTGCGGTTTCGAACATCGACACATCGATGACCTGGCCGGCGCCGGTGTGTTCGCGCTGATAAAGCGCGGTGAGAATCCCAACCGCCGCATACATGGACGAGATGAGGTCGGTCACGGAAACGCCGACGCGTGCCGGCCGGTCTTCGAATCCTGTCGTCATGATCAGTCCAGCCTCGCCCTGGATCAGCGCGTCATAGGCTTTGACATCCCGATAAGGACCGTTCTGGCCGTAGCCCGAAAGCGAGCAATAAATCATGCGCGGATTGGCGGCGCGCAACTCCTCCGCGCCCAATCCCATGCGTGCGGCCACGCCGGGCGCGAAATTTTCCAGCACCACATCCATTTTCAACGCCAGCCGCCGCAGGATTTCCTTCGCCTGCGGCTTCTTCACATCAATCGCGAAGCTCTTCTTGTTCGGTCCGATCCAGACAATGCCGGATGACAGTCCGTGGACGGCG
>JAGWSK010000363.1 GCA_028869355.1 Alphaproteobacteria bacterium
CTTCAGTCCGGTTTCCCACGAAATATCGACCACGTCACGGTCATAGGAATCATGGGAGTCGGCGAACATGTCACCCCTGAACCAGGGATGGTAGCTGCGATCGACCACCTTGCCATCCTTGATGACCGTGTCGAGCTTTTTCATGTTGTTGATGTCCTGCGACGGATCGGCATTGACAATGTCCATGTCCGCCAGCTTTCCAACCTCGATGCTGCCGATGTCGTTGATGTGGAAATGTTTGGCGTTCCAGCTTGTCGCCGCCTGCAGGACCTTCATCGGCGCCATATGTGCGTCGTCCTGCATGACCGACATTTCCTGCAGCAGTCCGAGACCGGGCGGCGATTGGGTGATGTCTGAAGCGGCGGCAACCTGACCGCCGGCGGCGACGAGATCGCCAATGAATTTTGTGTGGTTTTTATACCCGCAGGCGCGCTGTTCGATCTGCTCCGGTCTCAGATAGGTCGAGGGGTCCGCCTGATTGTCCTCCACGTCGACAATGGCGAACTTCGGGTAATAGGTCAGCATGGTGGGATCACTGAATGCATCCCGCGTCTCCTGCTGGATGCGCTTGATCTGCGACCAGAAACCCCGGTCCGCGGCCATGAAGTCCGGCTCCGGCGCCGTGTTATGGGCGATCAGAAACGCAATCATGTCCTTTTCTTTGGCCGGATCCATGTCGCAATAGGCATCCGGCGGCAGCCCGACATAGCTCTTCCACTTGTCAGGATCCCTGGCGATCTGATCGCCAATCTCGCCGGTGTGAATCATGACATCGGCGCCCGCAAGCACACATTCCTTGCCGCGGGTCTGCGGCCCGACGCAGCGCATGACCACGCCCTTGCCCGCCTTGTGGGCTTCGTCGGCAATTGCGGCAAACACTTCCGGCGCGGCATTGCCGTCATTGGTGCCGATGAAGTCCGCGCCCGACGCGATGAAATAGTCAACCAGCGCCCGCCCCTCTTCCGGCGTGCGCGCGATGTGGTCGCCGTCGCCGGGTTTGTAAGCGTTACGACGCTTTCCATCCGGTCCGCCGCCCTGAATGTTGATGAAACCCTGATAGAGCCTCGGGCCGGGGTAAATGCCGTGATTGACCGCATCACGCTCGGCGATACCCTGATCATTGCGCGCGCCGGTGACCATGGCCGATGTGACGCCCCAATGCAGGAAGCCTTCGCCATACATCCAGTTCCAGTTCGCCTTGGCGTCGATCAGGCCAGGAGTAATCCATTTGCCCGCGGCATTGATCACCTGTGCGCCCGCGGGCACCTGCACCTGTCCCGCGCGTCCAACAGCGGTGATGCGGTTGCCCTGAATGACAATCACCGAATTCGGGACCGGCGCTCCGCCATTGCCGTCAACCAGAGTGCCGCCCTGGATGACGAGAATATTTTGCTGGCCCTGCGCCGCGACATTGTCCGATACCACCGACAGCGCCAGTGCCGTGGTCGCGAGCAGCGACCCTATCAAGACAGACTTCCTCATCGAGCCCTCCCTATGGCAATCGAGGTGTTTGGTAAGCCGTGATTGTGATGTTCAGGCTTTCGGCAATTTTAGCCGAGACCGCATGTCAGGTGTATGCCGTCCGATCAAAAATCCGGCTGCGCGCGTCACGCGTCAGCACGAGCACAACGCCGTGGCGACGGCGCCTAGCCCTGCCCGTGCAATCCCGTTCGCGTCAAAAATCGCCCTTTTCGGCCACCGGCACTGGAACCACCGTCGCCGCAAGCTTTGCGCCGTAATTATCGGACGTGAAGTGGTCGAAGGCGGCGCTTTCGGCGCAACTGCTCTCATACAATGTGCCGTTCGCCTTGTTGTCGGCAACCGAAGGGCGGGGATTGGGATGCGAGAGAGCGAAACGCTGCACCGCGTTCCACGGCATGGCGAAGGCGCCGGGATCCTCGACATGGATATCCACCTGCATCTTCTTGCCATCATTGATCAGGTGGAAGCGTTCCACGACGTGGAGTTTCTCCGTGTGCGGCGTGCGATAATTGTCGACATAGGTTTTGGTGTTCTGCCCGATCGTATCGACGACCAGCGTGTCGCCTTCGTAATGGCCGACCGATTCTCCGTACCATGACGGCCTGGGATTGGCCGAGTGCGGAACACCCAGATAAATGTGCCGGTACTGGCTGTCGCCGCGCCAAATGATCAGCACTTCCTTTGGCGTCTGCACGAAGAACACCATCGGCGATGCCACACGGCGGAAAATCTCGAATTCCGGAACGCCGCCGGGATAACACCGCTCACGCGCCATAAACGGAATCTTTTCGCCGGCGCGAACCGCATCGCTATCCTTCTTCATGATGTCCCGCACCCAGGGCTGCAGAATCGGATTGGTCACATCGGCGATCCGGTAGGTTGGTTTGGATGAGGCAAAATCCCTGCCGTTGTTCGGAACGTAAGGAATATCCGTGACCTGCATGATCGGTCCGGGACCGCTTGGCGGCGGCAGAAAATTGTCACCATCCGGCCGATCCGGGTACCACGACGTGCGGTCATCCGGAGCAAAGTTCGGTATCGACGGAGCGGGCGTTTGTGCCTGCAATCCGAGGCACGCGACTACCGCGGAAATCGCGCTTGCGCGACGCATCATCGAATGTCCGTGGCCTGAACAGATTTTCATTCAACGCTCCTGATCCGAATAGCCGCAACCATATCGGGCAATAATCTTGCCGCTTATAGCGCCTCAGCGCGATGACACAAACGAGCAGTGAGTGCTCGTCGCAATTGTAGCAAAGTGTGTCTGGAATTGGGGTTTAAGAAATAATTTCTTTTCGCGACATGCGAATTGCGATATCGAGAATCGAGAGTGGGATTGCGAGGGGACTTTTCACTCCAGAACATGCGCGGAATCTCCTTGCGCGCCACAAAAATAACCGAGTGTTTTTGAGTTCCTCAATTCGCACGTCCCCCAATTAGGAATCGGCGAGCCTGCCGCATGGCTGGCTGCTTTTCGGAAACATAGAGGGGGAACGCAAATGATTTTTTCCAGCAGGCGTTTTGCGAAAGTCAGTGTGCTGCTCCAGACGGCGTCGTTTCTGGCGATTGGCAATGTGCTGAACGCGCAGGCGCAAACCGCGGCGACTCAACAACCACCGGAGCAGGTGCTCGTCACCGGATCGCTGATTCACGGCGCTGCGACTGTCGGCGTACCTGTGACCAATTTGTCGGATCAGGATTTCAAGGAGACCGGATCCCTCACCGTTGCCGATGTGTTGAAAGAACTTCCGGCTGTCTCCGTTCAGGTATCCAACGCGATCAATGAATCCGGTGGACAACTCATCCACAATCAGGACGTCGTCATCCACAATGTGACCTCGGGCAATGCGTCCGAATCGCTGCTGATGATCGACGGGATACGCTTTCCGCCGCAGGGCCTCGGATTCTGCGTGGTCGATCCGTCGATCATCCCAACGCTTGCGCTGGAACGTGTTGATATTCTCGCGGACGGCGCATCTGCCACCTACGGCTCCGACGCGCTGGCGGGCGTCGTCAACGCGGTGCTGCGGCGCGGCTTCGATGGCGCGATCACACAGGTTCAATACGGACAGTCAACCGACATCGGTGGAGCCAGCGTTGATGCCCAGCAGTTATACGGCCGGAAATGGGACAGCGGCGACGTCACGGTGTCTTACGAGTATTATCATATCGAGGCCATACACGGCCCGGGGCGGTCGTATTTCACAACAAACTTTGTTCCCTTCGGCTACGACAACCGCGATCCGATTGGCGTCTCGATGCCGGGCGTGGTTTCAACCGGGTCATTGAAAACCGATCCGACTCTGGCCGCGCAGGGATTCAGCGCCAAAGCCGGCAATCTTGCGTGCACGAACTGCTTCTCGATCCCGACCGGAACGGGCTGGAATTTTGGCTCGCAAGCACCGGGGCCGACGATTTCCTGGGCCGCGCTGCAGACCCATCCTGGCGTGCTCAACGAGCACAATTCCGCCCAATACGCAGATATTCTGCCGTCGCAGGAGCGCAATGCCGGCTCGCTTGTGTTTGACCAGAACATCTTTGCCGGCGTGTCGCTGTTCGTCGAAGGCTTCTACTCTGAGCGACGCTCAATCGAACTGTACACGCCGGGCGCCAGTCCGGCGAGCCAGCTCGCGTTGTCGGCGGTCCCCGTGCCGACGATCAATCCCTATTACCCGACCGGCGCCCCGAGCAATCTGCGGGTCAGCTATGACCTTGGGGTGGATGCGGACACGGTGGTGAATTCCGGCGAAACGGCTGGCCGTTATGCTGCCGGCTTCAATCTGGATCTGCCATTCAACTGGTTTGGCAAACTGTATTATTCGACCAGCATCGACAACAGCTACGGCAATTCGACCAATATGGTGAACTCGAACATGGTGACCGCCGCACTCGGCGGCACCGTGACGGTCCCTGCCGGGTCGATCTCACCGAACGACAGCGCCTACACCTTCACCAAGCCTGCCAATGTCCCCTATCTCAACCTGTTTTGCGATGCGAGCGTGTTTACCTGCAACTCGCCGGCTACGCTCGCCTATATCCACGCCTATCGCGATTACACCGTGCGCTGGAAGATTGGCGAATTCGGCGCGAATTTCGACGGACCGCTGTTCAGCCTTCCCGGCGGCGACGTCAAGGCGGCAATTGGCGCCAACCGCTATTCGAACACCACCCTGTTCCAGGAAAACTTCAACTTCAGCACTCCGAGTACGGCGATTCCGTCGCTCCTCTACGATCCGGAAAGCTACAATGACTGGGCGGTTTACGGGCAGCTCGACATTCCGATCGTCGGACCGAACAATCAGCTGCCGCTGGTCGAAGCACTCTCGCTCGAAGCAGCCTACCGCTATGATTCATACAACCTGTTCGGCAGCATCGCAGTGCCGAAGGTGGCGGGCAGTTGGACGGTTGCCGACGGCTTCACGCTGCGCGCCAACTGGGGCAAAGGCTTTCGCGCGCCGAATCCCGCCGAAGTGTCGCCCGTCAATGGCGCCCTCGATCAGCCGCTGAATCTCGCCGGCGGCGACACGCAGGACGACATCGTGTTCAACTGTTCGCCGGTGCGTAATCTGCCGGGCGGCAAGGCCAATCCCGGCACGTTGCAAGCCATTTTGAATCCGACCTGTTCGGCAAATGAAGCGCTTGCGGCGCCGGGTGGCATCACGATTTCCGGCGGCTCGGGGATTGCGTCTGCGGTGCGGAGCGGCACCGGCATCAGCCCGGAAAAATCCGACAGCTGGAATCTCGGTTTCAACTTCACGCCGACCGATCCCTTCCTCAAGGGAATCAGTGTCGACGTTGTCTGGTACAATCTCAGAATCAATGGCGTTATCAGCACCAATGGCAGTGGTCTTGCGTCCGGCAACGCGGGTCCGAACGATCCGCTCGGCAATGTCTGCACCGCGCCCGGAAACAATTGCCAATGGTATGTCCGGGCCAATCCAAATCTGCCGATTACCGATCCGAGCAACGCGGCATTTTTCGCCATGGTGCAGTCGCTGATCAACAACCCGAAATCGGTTGTGCCGGTGGCGAACCTCACCAATATTGAGTTCATCCAGGACAATGCTTCCGAAAATCAAGGCTTCAAATCGATCAGCGGCATCGATTTCAACGGCCGCTATGATTTCGACCTTGGTGAACTCGGTGCGTGGAATGCCGGCCTGACCGGCAATTACCAGCTAACTTCGGTTACACAGGCTGAAGCGGGAGGGCCGATTCTCAGCGACTTCATCGGCCAGAGCAGCGGCGGAAGGCTGCATTACCGTGCGCGCCTCGGCTGGGCCGACACGACCGGCGATTTGCAAGGGCTCAGCGTCACCGGCTTCCTGAACTTCATTCCGCACAGCCCGAGCCCCAGCTCCTCGATCAGCGGTGGCGGCAACATTCCTTCGGCGTGCTTCTGGCAGACCGGGGCGACGATGCCGTGCTATGCCGGCGCGCCAACCTATGGTCCGTTTGCGAACTATCCCGGCGCTACGCCCGGCATGTACACCTGGGACATGTCGTTCGGTTACAATACGGGTACGCGGCCGGCGAACCTGTATCTGCAGAATGTCAATCTCCAGCTCACCGTCCTCAATGTACTGAACAAGGCGCCAGCCTTCCAGTACAATATTTCATCGGGTAGAGCCGTTGCGGCGCAAATTGCCAACCAGTTCGGCATCAGTCCGCTGCAGCGATTTATCAATATCGCAATCACCAAATCCTGGTAGCAGCCAGCGGAATCGGGACGCCGAAATACAGCGTCCCGATTTCCGGCACACTACTTACCCCGGCGGCGGCTCGATGATCAGCACCTGCGGCGCGCCGAGCACGGCGCCCGGATGCGCAAGATTTGCCTCGGACGCAACTTTGATGTCACCGGCCGTGAGCGTCGGCGCGTAGAGCGTCACCCCGTCTCGGGTCAACAGCGTGCCGGAGATCAGGGCGAATTCGCCGTGTCTGCCAGTGACTCCGATAACACCATTGTGGCGGTCCGCGGCGCTGACCACGCCGAGATTGGCGTGGCCCCAGCCAAACAGGTTGCGGCCGATGAATTGGTTCAGGTCGGTGGTCACTTCGCGAACCACTGTGGTTTGCTGCACGACATCCTGGGCCAGGCTGGGCATCGCAACCGCCGCCGATCCGAGTAGCACAAAAGCGCAAATACCGATTTTCATGGTCGATCCTTTCCGTCCCGGGACTTTTCGAGAAAACGTGCCGGGCGCAGCCGCGAAGCAGCTTCAGCGTTGCGGCAGGTTCACGATCACGAGACGGACGTCGAGACGGACGTCACTTCCTGACCAGCACGAAATGGACGGTGTCGCCGGCGTCGTCGGTGGCGCGCATGTCCATGCGGGAATTTGTCAGCAGTTTCCCGGTTATGGCGTAGCTGTAACAGCCAATCAGCAGCACGCAAGACATGCTGTTGAGCGTGAGCTGGTTACCCCGGATTTGGCCATCCTTGAGGTGAGCCATCCGGAAGCTCGCACTCTGCACCTGGGCGCCGGCGATTTTGTCGATCGAAAACCAGAACCGGCCGCCCTGATCCCTCCACGTACCGATGTATAAATTCCGCAGTGCTGCCAGACTCATGCCGCTGGTGTCGAGCTCGGTGACCTCCTGCCGCTGCAGATCGCGCGGACGAGCCTGTCGCGCGCGCGCATCTGCCGCAAACAGTGTTGCCACGGTGGCGGCCGACAGCAGTACGGCCAGAACTTTGCGTTTCATGCGCTAACCATTATCGATCGAGAATGGCTGGGCTTTCCAGTGAGAGCAATGACACGACCGCTTGGCCGTTTGGCATAAATCCCTATTATGCGGCTTCCGGGAGAGCGCGCATGTTGCTGATCAAGGATACCACGAACCGCTTCGGGCTCGTCTCGGTGCTGTTGCACTGGTACATCGCGCTGACCATCCTGTTTCTCTTGCTCAGCGGCACGGGTATCCACTTCGTGCCGGCACAAGGCCCGCTGCGGCCGCTGCGCCAGGATCTGACCTGGTGGCACATGTCCTTTGCGGTGACTGCGTGGCCTTTGGTCGTCACCCGGATCATCTGGCGCACGCATTATGGAAAACCGAAGACCCACACCCAGCATTGGCTGCTGAGAACGATTGCCGACGCGGTTTGGATCCTGCTGTTGGTGGCCATGACATCGCAAATCTTTACCGGTCCCAGCAGGCAGTTGACGCGGCCCGAAGATGTCCAGTGGTTTGGCATCACCGTGATACCGGCGAAACAATGGATGGCGGGAAACTGGACGGAATTCCTCCGCCGTCTGCATTTCGCGGGCGCCATGACGATCGCGGGCCTGGTGACTCTCCATATCGGCGGAGTGTTGAAGCACGTGCTGATCAACC
>JAGWSK010000364.1 GCA_028869355.1 Alphaproteobacteria bacterium
CCACATCCTGCGTGTACGGATTCATGTAGGATGACAATTGCGCGAGGCCATTCGGCGCCGCCAGCAGCGGCAGCGAGCCTGTATTTATCCGGGCTGCATTTGCGGTGGCCGTGGGGCCGGCAGACGCAGCGCTGAACGACACCGGGTTCATCTGCGCTGCCGGACCGGCGGGGGCCGAATTCATCAGCGATGCAGTCATGGAGCTGTACGGCGCAACCGGCGCCTGCGCCTGACTGACGCCGGACAGCAGTCCCGGCTGCGCTGATGCCGCTGTGGCTGACGGCGGGCCGATCAGCGGCCCCTGATACTGTGTTCCGGCAGCGGCGGCATTGACGCCCGCATCGAGCGCGCCCTGGCCGATACCGGGCGCCGATTGCAGCAATCCTCCTGCCTCAAGCTGCGAAGGCGCCAGACCGGCGGTGAGCTGGCCGGTATAGGGCTGGTACGGACGATTGGCGACGTCTCGCGCGTTTTGATAGTTCGATTGCAGCATCTGCATGATCCGCGGATCGACGGTGCTGGTCGAACCTCCACCCTTACACATTTTGGTTTCTCCTTGTTGGCCGCTTCCCGCGGGCGGAAATTGCCTTCGCAATTTCTCCTTCGCCCGCGGGGCCCTTGGCGGTGCTCAGCTAGCTTGGCAGGAATGCTCTGTACGGGAACATTCCGTAAACATACGGTTGTGGATAACTCGATCAGGCTGTCGAGCCGGCGCGTGCCCGGTTAAGCGCCGCCGGCAAAAGGCATTTGCAATCTTAGTCAAAAGAACATATCATGAACGTTCAGCACGCCGGGAACTACGGGGGAGCCAACCGATGAAGATTCATGTCATTGCAGCCGCGCTTGCAATCGTCAGCGCCAGCGCGTCGCCGGTACACCATTGGTATGTCGAAGACACGAAATACCGGATGTGCACGACGCTGGAGCAGGCCTATGATTTTTTGGGGGGGCCGAAGACTCCTGCAGAGTTCCTCGCTGCTTTCGCCAAAGAGGGCAGCCAGTTCGATGTCTTAAGAAACGATGCCGAAGGAGTGATATTGCAGCAGCGTGAAACGAAGGTGCCAATTCCGATATTCAGGAAGAAAGCGGATTGTGACTCTGCGCTAAACCGGGCCCTGCGCAATTTGGGTGAAAAATACGGCTCGCCATTTGTCCCAATTGTCCCGTAGACGCCGGGAAAACCTAAGGATTGGGGACAGCCGAAGGATCGGCATGATCGTACTCGATCCAGTGCTCCTGAAATAGCTTCGTCAGGTAATCACGAGCACCGGGGCTGTAGCGGTCCTTTGGGCCATATCCGGCGTAATCCAGCGCAGCCTGAACCCTGTTCCCATTGTGTGCGCGTAAGCGGCTTTGCCAAACAAAATCATGCATGCCCATGGTATCATTGAAATTGAAAGGATTGAGCGGCCGGCCCGCAGCCTTTTCCGCATCACTCTGGGTGCCCGGCATGATCTGTGCCAGACCTCGCGCTCCGCTTGAATTGACCGCATTGGGGTTAAACGTGCTCTCTGCGCCGATTTGTCTTTCGGTCGTCCCGGGTGGCAGGTGAAGCAATTCGTCGCTCTGTTGAAACCTTTGCCGCCAGGAATCCGGAATATTCGGCACTGCGGTGGACGCAGCTGCCGGCGTCAATCCCGCTACTGCTTGCGAATGGAACGCCTGTGCCTGAGCGAGCACCTCCTGTTCGCTTGCACCATCAGGCGCTGTCACCTCGTAGATCGAGCCATCCGGTGAGGTCACGCGATAAACAGCCATGGCTCACTCCGTTCGCGGAAATCAGAAATCGGAATTCGGAAACCAGAAGTTCCGATTTCTGACTTCCGGCTTCTGATTTCTGCCCCGTCAGGGGCCGTAAGTGAAATCGCCCGTGTTGATATTGAACGTGGTGGTCGAATTCGGCTGGCAGGCGGCGTCACGTTCAACCTCAGCGGCGGAAGACCCGCCCGGGTTGAAATTTTTCAGACCGTTCCGCAGACCGCTAAAGGGCTTCACAGGTCAAGTGTACTGCCGTTTCCGGCGGTGTGCCGGCCTCCGCCTGTGCCCACAACGCCTGTCCCGTGCTTCGGTCGATGGCGATCGACCAGAAAGCGACGACGACCTTCTTCAGCTTTGGCACGAACTCCGACATCGAGCTCGTGGCGACAATTCCATATCGGTTGTTTTGTAGAATGCGATAGACGTCCCGCGTTTGGTCCACGACCAGAGTATCTCCCTTCAGGGTGAACCCAAAATCTCCGCAGGCAAAATGTTCCACGACTATTGGCAACTTATCCTTATCTGCCGGCTGGGCCATTGCAGCGGCGCTCCAAATGAGAGAACCTGATATTATGGCTATTCTTGCTATTCTCATGTCATCATCTCCGGCTCCTGGCGGACTTTTATAGGCGTACGCTTCCTTAATGCGGCGCAGGCCAGAACAGGGCCGTCCCTTGCGCTTGACCCTCGAAGTGCTGTATCGCGCGCCCTATCGAATAGAGTTGTTGCGGGTTAAGGCGGTTCATTGCTGTATCTATTGGTAACCCCAGTGCACGAGATACAAACGCCTGGTATGCGGCTGTATTGTTTTCCTTTGGCGGTGCCCAGGTCCGAATCGCCTGCCCGATTGTCATAGCCTGATACTGTGGCGATTTCAGGTCATTGATCATGGCCTGAAAACCCGTGACTTCATCCGGGAATATCGCAAAGCGCCCATTCGCGTCCGCGGGATTCGTAACGATCGCTCCACTGCCCCTTGATGCCGCACCGCGAAGCATGTTCCCCGGATTGTTGTTTCGCCAATTCGGGTCCCCGCCCGTCCGGGTCTGATATGTGCCATCGCCGTACTGGAAGAGAACTGTATTGCCGGAGGGCCATGCACCAAGGACTGGCGTGGTGGGTGGCGCTGGATCTCCCCCCGCCCTGCTCTGCAGCAAATCATTCATGGCCTGGTCAAATCGCAAAGCAGATCCTCCGCCCTTACACATTGCTCACTCCGTTCGCGGAAATCAGAAATCGGAATTCGGAAACCGGAAGTTCCGATTCCTGACTTCCGGCTTCTGATTTCTGCCCCGTCAGGGGCCGTAAGTGAAATCGCCCGTGTTGATATTGAAGGTGGTGGTCGAATTCGGCCGGAAGGTTGCGCCGGAATCCATCCGCAGCCACGGCCGGTCGGAGGGCAGCGGATCGGCGGCGAGAATGTCCTCCAGCGCCGTGGTGAACAGATTGCCCCATACCTGCACCCGCGCGTCATCCATCAGATAGGGCGCCGCGGCAGTCAGCGCGCCATAGAGATAGGCTTCCGGATGGTTCTGCAAAATCCAGTTGACGCCGCCCTGGGCCGCGGCGAGCGGCGTGAACACCTGCCAATACCACAGGTCGCCGGCGTAGCTAATATCGGGAATGGGCAGAAACTGAAACTGATTGCCAAGGATGGTATACACACCGGGCGTGTCGTTGCTCGCGGTGGGTCCCCGCTTCTGCTTCAGATAAGCGAGGTTCATGGGGCTGACATAATCGAGCTGTACCTGGGGCGCATTGTCCGGATTGGACGGCGCGTCGATCGTGAACGACACGACGCCGAGAAAGTCGGATGGCAGGCTGACAAACTCCGTGGTTGCGGGGATGGCGAAGTTGCTGTTGTTCGCCACCATGGCGCGCGGCAGCATCTTGCCTTCACTCAGCGCTTTCTTGAAGCGCTTCAGCATCTGGCTTTCGGCAATGGTGATGAAGTCGGGAACCGCGGCCGTCAGGTCGCCGCGGTTCAGCCAGTTGCCAATCGCGGTCTGCAGATCGGTGTAGTTATTCAGAGCCATGTATAACTCCAGCAACATGATTCACGCGGAGGCGCGGCGGCGCGGAGGCCAGCCGGGAAACCTGAGCACCGCTTCCCGCCTTC
>JAGWSK010000365.1 GCA_028869355.1 Alphaproteobacteria bacterium
TGTTCCTCGACCGGCTTCGTTTTGAATGGAAGGTGCTGCGCGTCTGGGCTTTTCTTGTCCGGGAGCGGATCGGGCTGGCCGGAGATTTGGGCGGCGGTAAAAGCGATGCGAATTTCGCCATTACGGGGGCAACCCGGTTCGGTGAAGATATCACGGTCCGAGCCTTGCTCGACCTTTGTCTCCTTGAAAACGGCCGGCGGCTGAAAGATTACGATCCGCGGCTGAAACGTCCTTCGATTGTGCCGACCTTGGCCCGATGGGCGCGTGGATTACTTGGGAGATGACCCTCCAAAAGGAGAGAGATCATGGCTTACAGCCTATCGACCTTGTTGCTTCGAAATCTCCACGACGCATTCGGCGAGATTGACCCCGTGCGGCGGCGAGCGGCAATCGACGACATCTTCCACCAAGACGCCGTGTTCTACGAACCTGGCGGCGGCGTTTACCGCGGCCGCGACGAGATCGACCGCATCGCAGGCGTGATCAAAGCCATGCATCCGGAATTCCAATATCAGCCGCTTGCTGCGCCCGAAGAGCGCGGTGACGGCGGTCGCGTGCGCTGGGTATCGGGCGCTCCCGGCAAACCGCCGGAATATGCCGGGACCGATTTCATCGTCGCCCGGGTTGGGAAGATCGCCGCCGTCTACCTCTTCTTTGATGAGCTGCCTTCCCTTCAGCCGGGGCGTAGATAGCCCGAAATACGACATCCGTGCACGGACCGGGAAGTTCAACGCAATCAATAATCACCGGACCCGCCGGCGAAAGCAGATTCTGCCGGCGCAGCGATGCTGGCTTGAACCCGGCTTCTGTACGGAGGTGTGTGGCTCATACGGATTCGATAGGATTGCCCCGCCCGAATCTGCGTTCGGATGTCCGAAGAATTGGGAGGGAGCCTCTGTCGGGACCAACTCTGTCCGAGATCAGCGCGTTTATGAGTGTTCTTGACCGTTCGAGCTTCGCGGCGGCGGCCAAGCAGTTGGGATTGTCTGCGCCCCGGGTCAGCGAACTCGTGCGCAATCTCGAGGAGCGGTTGGGTGTGCGACTCGTGGAGCGCACCACGCGCTCGGTCGCCGCGACTGAAGCCGGCGAGCGGCTTTTGGCACGGCTCAAACCTGTCATCGACGATTACCAGTCGGCGCTGGAATCAATCAGCGACTTTCGTCACAAGCCTGCCGGCACACTTCGCTTGACCGTTGCGCCCCCCGCCGCCGAACTCGTCCTGGCGCCTGTGGTTGGAGATTTTCTGAGCCAGTATCCGGAGATCACGCTCGAAATCTCGGTATCCAGTGCGCTCACCGACATTGTTGCCGGACATTTTGATGCCGGTATCCGCGTAGATGAGCGGCTGGAAAAGGATATGATCGCCGTTCGGATCAGCGAACCGTTGCGCTTTGTCGTCGTCGGATCGCCATCCTATTTCGCGCGCCACGGCGTGCCCAAAACGCCACAGGATCTGTTGAAGCACAACTGTATTCGCGTGCGTTTCCCCAGCGGAATGATGTTGCCATGGCTGTTTCAGGCGAAGCAGCAAACATTTGAAGTCAATGTCGGAGGCACTCTGATTGTAACCGAGAGTGCGAGGCTCGCCGTTGCTGCGGCGATCAGCGGCGTGGGATTGATGCAGATGGAACCGAAATATGTGACGGCCGAGCTTGCGTCGGGCGCTTTGGTCACCGTCCTGGACGAATGGACTCCTCCGCCAAGACATGCGTTCTATCTTTATTACCCGAGCCGTTACCAAACGCGTCCGGCGCTGAAAGCACTGATCGATTTCCTGCGGGATAGATATCGCGGCGCGTCCACGGAAAACTCCGGCGCACGGGACCGTCCACTCGTGGCGACGGGCGCCCCGCGCTCTTCTTCAGGCCCATAAGGCCGCGATCGCACGCTTATCGAAAGCCGGAGTAAGGGGCTGAGCATGCGAGCAGGTTGGTACGACCGTCCGGGGCCGGCGAGCGAGGTGATCACCGTCGGGCAAATGAGCAGCCCCGCGCCAAACCCGGGCGAGGTCCTGGTTCGGGTGCACGCGTCCGGGATTAATCCGTCGGATTACAAACGGCGCGGTAATACGAAAGCCGCCCTGGAGTTTCCGAGAATCATTCCGCACTCGGACGGCTCAGGAGTGGTCGCGGCTTTGGGCGCGGGCGTCCAGGGGCTCCGCGAAGGAGACAGGGTCTGGGTCTACAATGCTCAGTGGCGCCGGCCCTTCGGCACCGCGGCGGAGTTCGTCTCGTTGCCGGCTCGTCAGGTCAAGCTGCTCCCGGGCAACGTGAACTTCGTGGAAGGGGCGTGTCTCGGAATCCCCGCCATGACCGGATTTCGGGCTGTGCAACTCTGTGGGCCGATGCGCGGCAGAACTGTGTACATTCCAGGCGCCACCGGTCGCGTAGGGGCTTACGCCCTCCAATTTGCAAAGCTCGCAGGCGCGCGCGTGATCGTATCAACGGGAAGCGGGTCGAGCTCCGCTGAAGAACTGAAAGCGCTTGGCGCAGACACTGTCCTCGATCGAAACAATCCTGATTTGGAAACTGCGCTGATGTCAGCAGCGGGACGGTCCGGAGTGGACGCAATCATCGACGTTAATCTCGCGCAAAACATCGATATGGACGAGCGCGTCATTGCCGAAAACGGCGTCATAGTCTCCTTCGGCGCGGCAAGCCGGCCTTCATTACGGATATCATTGTCGGGAAGGCGGGCGCGAAACATCTCGTTTCACTTCGTGTTTGTCTATCTCCTGACACCTGAGCAGGCGGTTTCGGTGTGCGAAAGCATAACGGACGCAGTTTCATCGTCTGAAATCCGGCACAGAATCGCCCGCACATTTCCGCTCGACGAGTTGGCGCGCGCCCACGATTTCGCCGAGCACAGTTCGGCGAAAGGGCACGTTGTCATAGAAATCTGACCGCCCCTCTTGGCGAGGCGTTCCAACAATTGCACCGAAGTGGCACCACCGGGTATCTCGACAGTGCCGGCAAGGAAAATACACCATATGGCGTCAGGAAAAGAAGGTTCATTGCAGTGGATATTCCGGAGGCGTTGTGCGTTTCTTTGATCTGTCGCGCCGCCGAAACCCGAAACGGAGGATTATGCCGTGAAGAAGTTCCTGGTCCTTTATATGGCATCGCCAGAGGCCTTTCAGCGCATGATGAGCGCCACGCCCGAACAGCAACGTACTGGAATGGACGCGTGGATGTCGTGGATGAAAAAGCATCGGGACGCCATCGCCGATGGTGGTGCGCCATTGGGCAAAGCCATGCGCGTCGATGCCGGAGGGCAGTCGGACACGAAAAATTCCCTCGGCGGCTATTCAATTGTCCAGGCAGATTCCCTCGCGGTGGCGGGGAAGGTGTTTGACCGCACTCACCCACACCTGCAAATGCCCGGAGCCTGGATCGAAATCACCGAAATCAGGGCGCTTCCAGAAATGTAGACCGCTGCTCCCGGGCAGGCTACTTCCGGTGGTCAGCGCTAGCACGGATCGCTGCGTCGCCTGACGCCGGGAACTCACATCAATCCGGATGTTAATGATGGGGGTGCTGCTCTTAGTCTGCGGTCACCAGGCCCTCTCCGAACGATCGCTTCGCCCGCTCCTGTGCTGAATTGGAGTTGGAGCCAAATTGTCCAGGCGGAATGCCAAGTCGCTTGCGGTAGGCCCCCGGTGCCGTTCCCATAGCTTTGCGAAACACGCGTGCAAACGAAGCTACGTCTTTGTAACCGAGCGACTCCGCAATGGCCTTTTGCGGTGTGTCGCCGGAAATCAGAAGCTCGCGTGCGCGCGCGATGCGAAGCCTGCGGCAATATTCCAGCGGCGCCATGCCGGTCGCAACTGCGAAACGGCGGAGGAATGTGCGCCTCTGCAGTCCCGCAATGGCCGCCATGGACGCAAGCGAGACGCCGCAGCCGTCCCGCATGTGCACCCACTCCTGAGCCTTCAGTACCGCCTTGTCGCTATGCGACTGCGGAGGAGGGAAGCCGACAAAATAGAACGCGTCGCCGGCGGTCGTATCGGACAGCACGAATCTGGCTGTCTCCGCCTTCGCCTCTGCACCAAGAATCCTGTCAACGAGAAACAGGCCGACATCGACCCATGCCAGGAATCCGCCCGCCGTGACGATGTCGCCACAATCAATGATGCGCCGATTGATCTCGACAGTAATTTTTGGAAACCGCTCTGCCAGCGCCTGTTCGCAAATCTGATGGGTCGCAACGGCATGCCCGTCGGCCAGACCTGTTTCGGCCAGGATAAATGCGCCGGAGCACACCGAAACCAGAGTGGCTCCGGAGGCGTGGCGTTCCCGTAGCCACGACACTACACTTGGCGGAATATCCGGATCAGGAAGTTTGACCATGGTCGGCGGGATGATCAGGATGCCCGGCCGCGGCTGTCCACCCGGTGCACTGACATAGACGCAGGAAAGTTCCGCATCGCGGTTGTGCGCCGGTTGCCAATGACTGACGCGCAGCGCTGGCCGGCCCGTCCGTTTATCGAGCGCAATTCTGGCAGCCACGCTGAGCAAATCCGTGAGACCGTGTACGGCGGCCATTTGCACGCCGGGATAGAGCACGATCCCGATCTCGCTCATTTCGCCTTCGGGCATATCATTGTCCCTTGCGGTCAAAACTTTGACCCTTCCGGCAATTGTAAGACTGCATCGGTGAGACCCAGTTTAGCAAATCAACAACCGCGGCACACAGCCGGTTAACAGGCGTGATTGAGGGCGTTTTTTAGCCGCCGGCGCGGAGACACAGATGGCCAACAAACCGAGCATCGTCTTCTGCCACGGAATCTGGGCAGATGGTTCAAGCTTCAGCAAGGTGATCCCGCCGCTTCAGGCGGAGGGGTACGCAGTGATGGCCGCGCAATATGGTCTCGACACGCCGGAAGGCGATGTCGCCACGGTGAAACGGACACTCGGGCGGGTCAGCAGCCCGACGATCCTCGTCGGCCACTCCTATGGCGGAAGCGTCATCACCGCCGCGGGAACCGATGACCGCGTCGCCGGACTTGTCTACATCGCCGCGCTTGCCCCGGACGCCGATGAAACCTCGCAGAGCCAACAGGAGAAGTTCCCGGTCACCGACGTGTTCAAATATGTCGAACCCGCAGATGGCCGGCTCTGGATGCGCCTGGAAGGCGTGGTGTGCTTCGCGGGCGATCTTCCGGAGCAAGAGCAAAAGCTTGTCTGGGCGACCCATTATGCGCCGGCTGCCGACCTGTTCAGCCGGAATGCACCCGGCGTCGCCTGGAAAACGAAGCCGAGCTGGTACATCGTGGCCAATAACGACCGCACCGTTCACCCCGGTCTGGAGCGGTTTCTGGCGAAACGCATGCGTGCAACCACCCGCGCTGTCGACAGCAGCCACGTTCCGATGCTGTCCCATCCCGAAGTGGTCCTCGATGTAATTCGCTCCGCCGCGAAGACTGTGGCGGCCTCGCAACGCGCGGGCTGATGCCATGCAGGACGCTCGTTTCGAGTATGGCGAACGATCCATTCAAATCGATCATGTCACGATTCAATCAGACCTGCCCTTTGCCATCGTCAGGGCAAATCTTGAGCGGCTGGTAGCGCCGCTTGATGAAGAAGTACTCCGGCTTGTCGCCTCCGGCGAAACTCGGCGGCTGGCGCAAAAGCTTGAACAAGGGCCAGAGCTCGCAATCTTTCTATTCCGCGATCATGGCGGGCTGCTGAAGATACACGGGCAACGACGCCGCGCGATCCAATACGAAATCGGCAATCCACTCACCGCGTCAAAGATGACCCGTCATCGGTTGGCTGCCGGTCTTTATGCACCGCTGCGCGTCATCCTCTATGAAGACCAGGCAGGCGGCGCGGTTTGCGAATACGACAAGCCGTCTTCGCTTTTCGGACAATTTGGTGATGAACAGGTCACCTCTGTGGCGCGCGGTCTCGATTCTGCGCTGGAGCAGGCATTGCAA
>JAGWSK010000366.1 GCA_028869355.1 Alphaproteobacteria bacterium
ATTGCGGTCAATCTTCGACTCGCCGAACCCGATGCCGTGGCGCAAATCCCGATCGACCACTTCGACGGCCTCAATAGCTTCGAGGATCTGGGGCGGGACGGCCGATGCGTCACTGATTATTGGTTCTAAACCGCCTCAAACTTGAACGGAGAGATTGGAATTTCGTCCTCCCGACTGCTAAATATCCCCCCATGATCGATCCATTTGGCCGCCACATCAGCTATTTGCGGGTTTCGGTGACGGACCGCTGCGACTTCCGCTGCGTCTATTGCATGCCGGAACACATGACCTTTCTTCCCAAGGCCGACGTATTGTCGCTGGAAGAACTCGACCGGCTGTGCGGTGCCTTCATCGGCAAAGGGGTCCGGAAACTACGCCTGACCGGCGGCGAACCATTGGTCCGCCGCGAAGTCATGAAGTTGTTCCGCTCGCTCGGCTGCCGGGTCAAAACCGGCGAACTCGAAGAGTTGACACTGACCACCAATGGCAGCCAGCTTGGGCGTTTTGCCGGAGAGCTCGCCGATTGCGGCGTCAGGCGGGTGAATGTCTCGGTCGACACCCTCGATCCGGCGAAATTCCGGGACATCACGCGCTGGGGCGATCTGCCCAAGGTTTTGGCCGGGATCGATGCGGCGCAGGAAGCCGGCCTCAAAATCAAAATTAATGTCGTCGCGCTCCGCGGCGTAAATGATCAGGAGATTCCCGATCTCATCCGCTGGGCTCACGCGCGCGCAATGGACATCACCCTCATCGAAACCATGCCGATGGGCGATGTCGATGCCGACCGCACCGAACAATATCTGCCGCTTTCCCTGGTCAAAGCCGAACTCGCGAAGCAATTCACCATGGATGCTACGCCGGAGCGCACCGGTGGGCCGGCGCGCTATGTGCGGGTGCAGGAAACCAAAGGACGGCTCGGTTTCATCACGCCGCTGAGCCATAATTTCTGCGAAAGCTGCAATCGCGTAAGGCTCACCTGCACCGGGACGCTTTATATGTGCCTCGGACAGGAGGATTCGGCGGATTTGCGCGCTGTCCTGCGGGCGTCAAGCGATGATGCGGTGCTCGGCGCGGCCATCGACGAAGCGATTTCGCGCAAGCCCAAGGGCCATGATTTCATCATCGACCGGCGCCACAACCGCCCTGCCGTGGCGCGGCAGATGTCGCTGACCGGCGGCTGACCGGACATTGCCGGAAAAAATCCACTTTACTGCTTCCGAATCCTCCGGCGCCGTCGCCGCATTGGAGAAATTGCGCGCGCAGTATGGCGATGCCGGCGACGATGCTTCGGTCATTGTGGCATTGGGCGGCGACGGCTTCATACTGCAAACACTGCATCTGTTTCTTGGCCGTGACGTACCGATTTACGGCATGAATTTCGGCTCGATCGGGTTCCTGATGAATGAATACCGCGAGGAGGGTCTGCCCGAGCGGTTGGCATCAGCCACGCCGGCACAGATTCATCCATTACTGATGCGCGCTGAAGTGCATGGCGAATGGACCGAAGCCCTTGCCTTCAACGATGTGTCCCTGCTGCGCGAAACGCGGCAAACCGCGAAGCTGCGCATCAGTGTCGACGGCAAGGTGCGGCTGAACGAACTGATTTGCGACGGGATTCTGATCGCCACCCCGGCCGGCAGCACCGCCTATAATCTATCGGCGCATGGTCCGATTTTACCGATCGAATCCGCCCTGCTCGCAATGACACCGCTGAGTGCCTTCCGGCCCCGGCGCTGGCGCGGTGCGCTGCTGCCGCATCGGGCAAAAATCCATATCGACATTCTCGAACCCGCCAAGCGGCCGGTCAGCGCGACGGCCGACAGTTTCGAGGTGCGCAATGTCACCCGGGTCGATATTGCCGAGGACCGCAGCACGTCCATGACCATGTTGTTCGATGCGGACCGCAGCCTCGAAGAGCGCATCCTCGCCGAACAGTTCCTCTACTGATCCGCGCACAGCGACGCCAATTCGGCCGCGGCGCGTTCGCGTTCACTCGCCGGATAGCGCACCGGATGGCCCCGGCCCCAAACCGGAAACGGCCAGGCAGCATCCGTCGTCCGGCGCGCGATAATATGCACATGCATTTGGCGCACGATATTTCCGATCATCCCGACATTCAGCTTGTCGCAGCCGTTGTGCGATGTGGTCCAGCGCTTAAGGATTGCACTGGCGCGCGCGATTTCGCCGGCCAGCAAATTTCTGTCCGCGGCTTCGAGATCGATAATTTCGGCAATGCCGTCCCGGCGGGGAACCAAAATGAGCCAGGGAAAGCGCATGTCATTCATCAGAAGCACGCGGCTGAGCGGCCAATCGCAAACCATTGCGGTATCGGCTGCGAGCTGGGGATGGAGAACGAAGTCTGTCACGTGAAGCGCAATGGGTTGAATGCTGCCGCGAGTTCCGTCGTTCGCCCCTCCAGGATGGCCGCCATTTTATCCGCGACCGCCGGCGCAAACAGAATACCGTTGCGGAACTGCCCGCCGGCAACATAAAGGCGCGACAGTGAAGTTGCGCCGAGCACGGGCGCATCATCGGGAGTGTGCGGGCGCAACCCCGCCCAGACTTCCGCGAGCTGCCATTTCGGCAGTGAAGGAATGACACGCGCGGCTGCCTGCCGCAGTTTCGCGCAAGCCTGCAGCTCAACCGAACTATCAAAGCCGGCATCTTCGACCGTTGCGCCAACCAGCAGACGGCCGGCCCGTGGCACCAGATAGACTTCACCCGCCCACAGCAAAGCATCGGGTAAGCCGATCCCGGCCGGAGGCGCATAGGCCATCATCTGTCCCTTCACCGGCCTGACTGGAGGCAGGTCGAAATCCGGTGCGGAAATCAGATCCATCCAGGCGCCGCAGGCCAGCACAAAATTGTCGGCTTCCATCTGGCCGCGATCGGTCAGGAGCGCTGTGGCTTCGCCGGCCATGGTCAGGATGGACCGAACTTCGCAATTCTCACGGATAGTCACGCCTTTGGCGCGCAAAGCCGCGTAGAGCGCTTCGCACATCGCGCGATTGTCCACCTGCGCGTCAGCATGGAAACAAATCGCGCCCAAAAGATTTGGCGACAACAATGGTTCGAGGCGCAGCAATTCATCGCGCGAGAGCCACTCTCCGGAGCCGTTGGCGCGGGCGCGCAGCGCTTTCGCCTGCTGCTGCGTTTCGGCGATAAGCAGCGAACCTGTTTCGCGAAAACCGACAGCGCAACCCCCGGCGCGTTCGATCTCGGCAGCAAATTGCGGCCACAAGGCGCGCGATTCATGCGCGAGCTTCGCCATCTCGTCGGTCTCCCCGGCAAGTTCGCCGCCGGGTGCGAGCATTCCCGCAGCCGCCCAGGATGCGCCGCGCCCGCAAATCCCACGCTCGACGACTTCCACCGTGATGCCGTGACAGGAAAGCCGCCACGCAATGGCGAGCCCCGCGATTCCGCCGCCGGCGATAAGTACTTTCATGCGCGAGGCTTTGGGCGATTGCCGCAGGCGAATCAAGTCCGCCGCGCGTGACGCGTCGTAGCACGCGCCCTATAATCGGGCGAAATCTGGTGAACCGGAACACATGGAAAAAGCAGTATTTGGGGCGGGTTGTTTTTGGGGCGTGGAATCCTTCTTTCGCGAAGTGCCGGGCGTGGCCGACGCGGTCAGCGGCTATGCCGGCGGCACGGTGCCAAACCCAGGCTACAAACAGGTATGCAGCGGCACCACTGGCCATGCTGAAGCGGTCGAAGTGACATTCGATCCGGCGATTGTCAGCTATGACAAGCTGTTGGACATTTACTTCGCCAATCATGACCCGACGACGCTGAACCGCCAGGGGCCCGATGTCGGGTCACAATATCGCTCGGTGATATTCACGATGACGCCGCAGCAGGCGATCGAGGCCCGCAAAAAAGTCGAACAGCTGACCGCGGCGAAGCGATTCAAACGGCCGATCGTCACCGCGGTCGAACCATTTCGCAATTTCTATCGCGCCGAGGAATATCATCAGCGCTATTTCGAGAAGAACGGTTTGCCATCCTGTCACGTGCAGATGCCCGATTAATTAACCAGCCCCCTATCGCTGCGCTTTCCAGCCTCCTTCGGTGAAGGCGAGCAAAGGGACTTGCATCTTGATTTCACAGAGGGGAGATCGGCTGTGAAATGGAAATTTACCGGGATCATCCTTATGGCCGCGCTCTATGCCAATACCAGTTCCGCCGCCGGTAATGGCGACCGTTATGTCGGTGCGCCGTTCGCCACACGAGCGCCCGTCATCGCCCAGCACGGGATGGCCGGCACGATGCAGCCGCTCGCGTCGCAAATCGCCCTCGATGTGCTGAAGAAAGGCGGGACTGCGGTCGATGCCGCGATCGCGGCCAACGCGGCGCTCGGCCTGATGGAACCGGTTTCATGCGGCGTCGGTGGCGATCTGTTCGCCATCGTCTGGGATCCGAAGACAAAGCACCTCTACGGCTATAACGGATCGGGCAGATCGCCCAAGGGACGCTCACTCGCCGACATGATGCGAAAGCTCGAAGGCAGTCCTGCCGTCCCTGCTTTCGGCTCTCTTTCGGTCACCGTGCCGGGCACCGTGGACGGCTGGTATGCGCTGCACGACAAGTTCGGAAAATTGCCGATGTCCGATTTACTGGCGCCGGCGATCTCATACGCCCGTGACGGTTTTCCCGTCAGCCAATACATTGCGGCACTTTGGGCGGCCAATATGGCGAGCCTGGCCGGATCGCCCGAAATCGAGGAATTTCAGAACGCCGAGCACACTTACCTGATCAATGGGGACGCACCCCAGCAAGGTCAGATATTCAAGAATCCGGATCTGTCCCGTACCTATCAGGCTCTCTCGCAGGGTGGGCGCGATGCATTCTACAAAGGGTCGTTGGCGCGGACCATGGATGCCTATTTCCGGCGCATTGGCGGCGATCTTCGATATGAGGATTTTGCCGGCCATCATGGCGAATGGGTCGATCCGGTATCGGTCAATTATCGGGGCTTTGACGTCTATGAGCTGCCGCCCAACGGTCAGGGTGTGGCAGTCCTGGAGATGCTGAAAATTCTCGAGGGCTTTGACTTAACGAAAATGGGGCCCGGATCCGCCGACGCATTGCATGTCATGATCGAAGCAAAGCGCCTGGCCTATGAGGACCTCGCGAAATATTTCGGGGATCCAGACTTCGTGAAGATCCCGGTTAAGACGCTGATCTCTCCGGAATATGCAAAAACGCGCAGGGCCCAGATCCATCTCGACCATGCCAATCCGAATATCGGTCCGGGCGAAGCAAAGCTGGTGAAAGGTGACACGACCTACCTGACCGTCGCGGACAAGGACGGCATGATGGTGTCGCTGATCCAGTCGAATTACGCGGATCTCGGCTCAGGGCTGGTTCCGGACGGCCTTGGCTTCATGTTCCACGATCGCGGTGCGCTGTTCTCGCTCGATCCCCATTCGCCCAATGTCTACGCACCGCGCAAACGGCCCTTCAACACCATCATTCCCGGCTTCGCCATGAAAGACGGCGAGCCGTGGCTGTCATTTGGCCTGATGGGTGGTGATATGCAGCCGCAGGGGCATGTTCAGGTTTTGGTCAACATGATCGACTTCGGCATGAACGTGCAGGAGGCAGGCGACTTCATGCGTTTTCGCCACGTCGGCGGTACCGAGGTCACGGGTCAGTCGGCCCGCGGGGTGGGCCTTGTCCAGATCGAGTCGGGGATTACACCCTCGGTACGCGCGGAACTGACGAAACGCGGCTTCCAGCTTGTGCCGGGGACTGGCGGATTTGGCGGTTATCAGGCGATATTGCGGGACAAGAAGAATGGCGTGTACTGGGGCGCCACCGAAATGCGCAAGGATGGAATAGCCATCGGTTACTGATCACTTGCGGGGCTGGGATATGGGTTGGTGGCAATTCCGTAAGTGGTTGCAGCTCGTCCATCTCTGGGCCGGGCTCACGCTCGGCATTCCGATTATTGTTATCGGCCTGACCGGCAGCCTGATCGTTGCGCAGGACTGGTATGCTGATTTATCTGCGCCCTCGGCCCCGGCGCGCGGCCCCGTACAGCCCATCGCCAATATCGTGATGGCGGCAGAAAAATTTGCTCCACCGGGCTGGCCTGTGACAGTCGTCGGCATGCCGACTCATGTCGGGATGGCGGCGGCGGTCCAGGTCGGCTTGCCACCCGGCCGCCGGCCGCCCCGCGGGCGCAATCTGCAGGGCCTGACGCTTTATCTGGATCCGGTCTCGCTGAAATTTCTGGGCAGTCAGGAACGCCGGCGTCAAAGCCAGATCAACCAAAATCTCCGAAGCCTGCACATCGCACTGATGGTGCCGCAATATTATGGCGTGCAGATTGTCGGCCTCCTTGGCGTCGCCATGGTCCTGTTCGGTATCTCGGGGCTGGCGCTGTGGTGGCCGCGCAAAGGTCAATGGCGGTCGGCATTCACAGTCAAAGCTGGCCTGTGGGGATTTCGTCTCAACCGCGATCTCCACGCCGTCACCGGATTCTGGTCGCTGTTGGTATTCCTGATCGTCTGTATCAGCGGAGTGGATCTCGCTTTTCCGGTCACCTTCCAGTCGGCTGTCGGCCGCGTCCTCCGGCTGGATTACACTTTAACCTCGGCGACAGTAGATCCGGCGACGGCAGCGACCATTATCAACCGCAATGCTCTCACTCCAGACGAGGCGACCCGCGTCGCGGCCACATCCGTGGCCCATGCCCGTGTCGTACAGGTGCAATTACCGCCGCGGCCGGACGGGGTGTATATGGTCACTCTGGTCCCGTGGATTGCCGGCGATACCGCGCCACAAATCTCCACCTTCATCGGGCCCGGACCGCAAGTGCTTGATATCGTGGATCCCCGCAATTATTCGCCCGGAAAACAGATGCTCGTCTGGTTGCGAGTACTGCATTACGGACAAGGACTGGGGGACATCTGGCGGGGGCTGGTACTGCTCTCCGGGCTACTGCCTTTGTTGTTTGGAATTACCGGATTTAGCATGTGGTGGCTAAAACGGGCGCAGCGGAACACAATCCCTGCCGCCATGGTGACTCAACCTGCCGAGTAATAAAATTACGCACGACGCGAAGGTTACGATTTGGTTGATGCCTATTTGCAACATTTCATGATTTTTTGCTTGCCCATCGCGAATCCGTGAGGCAAGAAGCCGAAGCTGGTCCGATTTGCATGACCCTCGTTCGAGAGCTTTGTCAGGGGGAACAGCAAGCGGCCCAAGTCCATGCGTCCCGCCCGGTTTGGCAGGCGCACGGGCTAGCGGTCTGGCGGCGGGAATACCACAGACCACGGCTCACCATTTTGCGGCTGGGGCAACCTCGCCGCGGGAAGACGGGGTACGGCCTTGCTTCGAAACGCGCTGTTGCAGATTGGTCATCATCTCGCAAGATTGCGGCAGTTTCGCGGCGATGTTCAGCGGGTTCTCAACTCGCCTGACGGTCGCTGGGCACTGGTATCAACCGCGATCACCACATCTGTCGCCGTTACCGTCACCTGCCTTTCGCTGGCTGCCACGCCGAGCACGCGGGCTTATGAGCCGCGCCGGGAGACGGCAACCCTGCCGTATGACATGCTGCTCCGCCTGGCTGGCCTCCACGCCATACCGGCAATACCGGGAGCGGCGTCGAACGACCTTTATCGTTCCGCCGGGCTCATTGAGCCGGGAATTGCCGGCCCGCTGGACCGGCTGCTGCGCTTCCAGCATACCGGTGAAAAACCCCAAATCGAAAATCTGACGCTGACCGCCGAACGAGGCGAGAGTCTGGCCGGGATGCTCGAAAACGCCGGCGTATCGAGCGAGGACGCGGCCGCGGTGATTGACGCCATCAAGCCGGTTTACGGCAGCCAAAAGATTCGCGCGGGACAGCAGTTCAAGGTCACGATCGGACCTGCGTCCACCACAGCGTCGGCCGATAATGCAAAGCCGGCTGAAGCCGGCACGCAAAATGATGGCGACAATTCCACCCGGCGGCTGCTGTCGCTGTCATTCGCGCCAAGCATTGATCATCTGATCAATGTCCATCTGACGGCACCGGACAATTACTTTGCCGAGAACGTCAAGCGGAAGCTGGAACAGCGTTACGAACATGCGAGCGTGACGATCGATTCGAGTCTTTACCAGGCCGCAACGCGGGCCGGCATTGCCCCGACAGTCGTCGTCGAAATCATTCACATGTTCTCCTACGAAGTCGATTTCCAACGGGACGTGCATCCTGGAGACTCATTTGAGGTGTTCTTCAGCCATTACGTGACCGATGGCGGGCAACCGGCCAAGCCGGGCGACATTCTCGCCGCTTCTCTCACTCTCGGCGGCAGGACGCATCTGCTCTACCGGTTTGAGTCGGAACATGGTGACGTCGAATATTTCAACACGAATGGCGAAAGCGCCAAATCTCTGCTGATGAAGACACCGGTAGATGGCGCGCGGATTTCATCCGGATTCGGCGAGCGGTTCCATCCGATCCTGAATTATACCCGGATGCACAAAGGAATCGATTTTGCCGTGCCCTCAGGAACGCCGGTGATGGCGGCAGGTGCGGGCAAGGTAACTTTCAAGGGATGGGCGGGCGAATACGGCAATTTTGTCGTGATCGAACACGACAACGGGTATTCGACAGCATATGGCCATCTGTCGCGTTTTGCCGAAGGCACTCGCGTCGGCGATCACGTCGCGCAAGGCGAAGTCATCGCCTATAGCGGGATGACCGGTTTGGCGACCGGTCCGCATCTTCATTACGAGATCCGCATCCACAACAATCCTGTCAATCCGGCAGGGGTCAAAGTGGCGGCGGGACGCAAGCTGGAAGGCAAAGAACTCAGGGAGTTCACGGCCGAGCGGGACCGGATCGAGACCCTGGAAGCCTCAATGCCGGTCGAGCACACGCTCGCACAGGCCGCTGCAGCGCAGCCGGAAGTGCAGTAAGCATATTTGGTTCGGGATCAGTGGACGGCATGGCTCGGGGGCTCCGGGCCCATGCCCAGCAATTCGCCCGACGATTCCACTTCCACGCCGTTGATGATCAGCCCGCGTTTTCCGGCGGACACTTTCACCGTGTCGCCGTCCGAAACCTCCCCTTCAAGGATCATGCTGGCCAGCGGATCCTGCAGGCTGCGCTGGATGACGCGCTTCAACGGCCGCGCGCCATAGACCGGATCATAGCCAGAGTCGGCAAGCCAGGATTTCGCCTTCGCATCGAGCTTCACAGTAATTTTGCGCTCTGCGAGCAGTCCCTGCAGACGTTCGATCTGGATTTCCACGATCTGGTCCATCTGCGCCCGGGTCAGCCGATGGAACAGGATGATTTCATCCAACCGATTGAGGAATTCGGGGCGGAAATGCGCCCGCACGGCGTTCATCACCTGACTGCGTGCCGAAGTTGAATCTTCGCCTTCGGGTTGCGCCGCCAGATATTCGGCACCGAGATTTGACGTGAGGATGATCACCGTGTTGCGGAAATCGACTGTCCGGCCTTGACCATCGGTCAGACGGCCGTCGTCGAGCACCTGCAGCAACACGTTGAAGACATCGCGGTGGGCTTTTTCGATCTCATCGAAAAGCACGACCTGGTAGGGTCTGCGCCGGACCGCTTCGGTCAGCGCACCGCCTTCCTCATATCCGACATAACCTGGCGGCGCGCCGATCAGCCGCGCCACAGAATGCTTTTCCATGTACTCGGACATATCGAGGCGAACCATCGCCGTGTCATCGTCAAACAGGAATGCCGCAAGCGCCTTGGTCAGCTCGGTTTTGCCGACGCCGGTCGGGCCGAGAAAGAGGAAGCTGCCCACGGGGCGGCGCGGATCCTTGATGCCGCTGCGCGCGCGCAAGATGGCCTCGGTGACCAGCGTCACGGCCTCGTCCTGGCCGATGACGCGCTCGTGCAGCACGGCCTCGAGCCGAAGGAGCTTTTCCTTCTCGCCCTCGACCAAGCGGGTCACGGGCACGCCGCTCCATTTGGAGACGACCTCGGCGATCTCCTCCTCGGAGACCTCCTCCTTGAACAGGGTCGTGGTGTGGCCGCCCTTCTCGGA
>JAGWSK010000367.1 GCA_028869355.1 Alphaproteobacteria bacterium
GATGCGCTTGCCGCGCTTGCGCCGGCCGCTCTGTCATTGTCCGAGGCCGAGGGCCTCAATGCCCATCGGCACTCGGTTGCCATCCGCCTGAACCGCAGCTAGTAAAATATGTTTTGTCCCCGGTAGTGCTGTCGTGGGAGGTCCGCATCGGCAATCCGGAAAATCCGGACTACCGGATCATGGCCATCGAGTTTTCCGGTGGTTTCGATGATCATTCTCCGGAAACCCGGCAGGAAGCAGAAATCGCCATCCATGACATTCTCGCCGGCAATCTGTTTCGGCCGCGCAACTCGACGGGTGGACCATACCGGCTCATGCTGGCCCGTGGCGAATACGGATTATCGTTCGAAATCAGCCTCGCCGATGGAAGACCCCACGGCCGTTTGCTGCTGTCGCTGACACCTTTCCGCCGCGTATTGAGGGAATATGATGCCCTCTGCCGAAGCTACCATTCGGCGGTTCGCGAATCGCATCTGGCACGGCTGGAAGCGGTCGACAACGGCCGCCGCAGTCTCCACGACGAAGGGGCACAGCTTGTGATCGAGCGGCTGAAGGGCCGGATTGAACTGGATTTTGCCACGGCGCGCCGGCTGTTCACGCTGGTTTCAGCGCTATGTTCCAAACCGTGACGCTTGATTTTCGCCGCTTCAAGTGCATGCTCCGTCCGCTCGCGTATTATTTGGATCGTAATGGCCAAAGAAGAACTGCTTGAATTTCCGGCAACGGTTTCAGAATTGCTGCCCAATGCGACCTTCCGGGTGAAGCTGGAAAACGGGCATGAGATCATTGCGCATACCGCCGGCAAAATGCGCAAGAACCGCATTCGTGTATTGGTCGGCGACAAGGTCCTGGTGGAAATGACGCCCTACGATCTTTCCAAGGGCCGCATTACCTACCGCTTCAAATAACCCAGCACGTGCCAGAGGCGGCCGGTTTTGTGCTTGTTCTGGCCAGTGCCAGTCCGCGGCGTGTGAATCTTCTCGCGCAAACCGGAATTGTGCCGGACCGCATCATCCCGCCTGAAGTCGACGAGACTCCGGGCCCGCGCGAACTGCCCCGCGAATATGCAAACCGGGTCGCAGCCGGCAAAGCGCAGCAGGTCGCACGCAATGTAAGCGGGACGTTCGTCCTCGCCGCCGATACTGTTGTCGCCGCCGGCAGGCGTATACTGCCCAAGGCGGAAAGCCCCGAAAGTGTTGAGCGGTGTCTTCTGCTGCTTTCGGGCCGCCGGCACCAGGTAATTACTGCCGTCGCGCTGGTGTCGCCCGATGGAGTTCTGCACCGGCGTTCCGTGCTGACGCGGGTCGCTCTCAAGCGCCTCTCAGCGACGGAAATCCGGGCCTATGTCGCGTCCGGGGAGGGGTTGGGCAAGGCCGGCGGCTACGCCATTCAGGGCCGTGCCGAATCCTTCGTACGCTGGATCAACGGCTCCTACAGCAACGTCGTGGGCATGCCACTATTCGAAACATTGGGTTTGCTCGAGGCTGCCGGATGGCGCCACTCTGCGTCTGCGCGATTATTTGAGTCGGGTGGCGTGATATCCAGGTCGCCGGTCAAAAGTGGCGTGATTTGATGTCGGTCCGGTCAGCGACGCCTGTGGCTTCTACGACCCTAAGCGCCGTTGCCACGGCGTTTGCCGGCATCGCAGTGATCATCTCGTCTTACGTCATCAATGCCATGGATCGGACACTGTTTCCCCTGATCCTTCCTGAGGTCGCGCGCCAATATGGCTTCAACCTGCCGGAAGCCGGTCTGATGGCTACGGTATTCACCATCGGAATGGCGATTGCCGGTGTCCCCTCGGGCTATCTGATGTCGCGCGTTGCGCGCCGCACGGTGGCGCAGACCGGACTGTTCATCTTCTCTGCGGCGACACTCGTGACCGTGGTTTCGGGTGGTTTCGCCGATATGCTCATCTACCGCGCGTTGACGGGAATCGGCGAGGCGATGCAGTTGACCGCGCTGCTCGCGATCCTATCGGCATATTTTGTGCGATTTCGCGGAGCAGCGGTAGGGGCGCTGAATTGCGCCTTCGGCGTCGGCGCGGTTCTGGGCCCATTATTGGGCGCTCAGATTCTGTCGGTTTATGGATCCTGGCGCGCACCCATGATCGCTTTCGGGGCGGTTGGATTCCTTCTGATGCTGTCATTTTCGCTGGCCGCGCGCAATTCGATCACCGAGATAGTCGCGCCTTCTGTTGCGCGCGAAGCGGTTGCAACTGGCGCGCCCGGCGTCTGGAATCGCAACACAGTCGTCCTGACGCTGCTGAGCGCAATTGCCGGGCTTTCGATCTTCGGATTTCTCGGGATGTATCCCACTTATCTGCGCGCACAGTTGCATTTCACAACCGCCGATGCAGGACGGGTGATGAGCATCTATGGTCTGGGTGTCCTTGTCTCCGTGCTCGGCGGTTTCATCGGCGACAGGTTTTCGACAAAGCGCGTGCTCGTCCTGAGTTTTCTTCTGGCATCGCTGAATGGGTGGCTGCTGTTCAATGGACCGGCCGGATTTGGCGCACAGGCGGCGCTCGCCTTTGCGTTTGGCGTGATTTTCAGCGGCGCCATCTACGTCAATATTGCGGCGGGATATGCGCGCGCCGTGGCCCCGGCGCTGACCGGCCGGGCATCGGGCATTTTTGTCACCGGTTTTTATGCCGCCGCGTCGATCGCCGGCTATGTGATCGGCTGGCTGGCAGAGAATTTCGGCTGGACGGTCGCCGGCGATCTGCAACTCGGCGCAGTCTGCATCGTGGGAGCCTTGCTCGCGCTCGCCTTGCGTCCCGAACCCAAATCCATTCCGTGGAGGGTCTGATTCCGTCGCGGCTGCGGCTGAATGTTTTTCCCGGTGGCTTCAACTGGCCCAGCTTTGTCGCGCAGCACGAAGGCATGTTCGCGCGCGAGGGGCTCAGCGTCGAGCTTCTCTCGACCACGGGATCGGTGGCGCAGATGACCGGTCTTGCCGCCGGTGAATTCGACATCGCGATCACCGCGTTCGACAATGTCGTGGCCTATGTCGAGGGGCAGGGCGAAGCGCCCATCGGGGCGCAGCCGGAATTCTTCGCATTCATGGGCAGCGACGACAGTTTTCTTGCGCTCGTGGCGGGGCCGGAAATTTCGCGGATTCCGGAATTGCGGAGACGTTCGCTTTCCGTCGATGCGGCGACCACCGGCTATGCCTTTGTCCTGTTCGACATGCTGGAGCGCGCCGGGCTGAAAGAGGGAGCATACACCATCCGAAAGGTCGGCGGGATGGCACAGCGGTTCGATGATCTCTGCCGCGGCGCAAGCGCGGCGACTTTGTTGTCGGCGCCCTATGATCTGATCGCCGAGCGGGCGGGCATGCGCGTGCTTGCGCGGTTAGAGCCGCCTTATCAGGGTAATGTCGCAGCGGCGCGCCGCAGTTGGGCCAACCGTCAGCCAAAGCTGGTTGCCGGTTTTGTTCGCGCTTATGTTGCAGCGTTGCGATGGCTGGCGATTTCCGCCAATCGCGGCCCTGCATGCGAGATCCTCGTGCGCCATGTACCCGGGATGACCCAGGAGCTTGCCGAGGCAAGTCACGCGCTGATGCTGCGCGGTCATAGTGGGTTTTCTTGCGACGGGCAGATCGAGCCTGACGGCGTTGCGCGCGTGCTCCGCCTGCGTTCGCGCTATGCTGCGGCCAATCGGAAGTTGCATGAACCGCGCAAATATTCCGACCTGCGTTATTGGCAACTGGCTTTTGCCGGGGGCGGCTGATTTTGCGCTGCGACCTTGCAGATGCTTTTTTTGCCAAAAGATTTCTGCAATGAACGCGCCAACTTCGCAGGAATTTTTCGGGAGGGCCAAAATGCGAAAGGCACATCTGGTGATCATGGCGGTGCTGCTAAGCGGCATCGCCGGTTTTGAATTGGCAGAGCGGAGCGCGGCCATCGAGGCGGTGCCGCGCCCCGGCGCCGGTTTTGCGGTGTTTCCAGGCACCGTCGGTGGTCAGGACATGTTCGGCGCCTACAATGTCGTAAAGGGCTGGCCCAAGGACATCAGCACGGTCCCCGGCAACGAAAAGTGGACGTGGGGCGCCGGCCAGAGCATCTTTGCCGAAAGTCCCGACCGGATTTACGTGCTGCAGCGTGGCGAATTGCCCAATATTCCGCGGCCCAAGACGAAAAAACTCGACGATTTTGGACCCAGCGTCCTGTTTCCGATCGGACGATTGCCCTGGCGCGATGCTACGGTTTCCTCGCCTCCGGCTGCGGGCGGTACGGGACAGGACCCGAAAGACGGAATGCGGCTGTACTACGGCAAGCTCGGCGTCGATGCGAACTGGGAAAACTGCATTGTCGTCCTGAATTCCAAAGGCGATATCATTGAACGCTGGACGCAGTGGGACAAGATTCTCAAGCGGCCGCATTTTGTCGCCGTCAATCCGTATGATCCCGAAAAGCATGTCTGGGTCGTCGACGACCACATGCACGCGATCTACAAATTCACCCATGACGGAAAGCAACTGGTGCAGACGATCGGCACGCCGACCGTGGAAGGTGCGGACGGGACCCATTTCAACCGCCCGACCTATATTGCCTGGCTGCCCGACAGCACGATGTTCGTGGCCGACGGCTACAACGGAACGCGCGTCGCAAAATTCGACAAAGACGGAAAATTCCTGCTCGATTGGGGACACAAGGGTAACCCGCCCAGTGAGAAGCGCCCCGGGTACATGAACAATGTTCACGGCATCGCCGTCGATCCCATGACGCGCCGTGTGTTCGTCAATGACCGCGGCAATCACCGCATCCAGGTCTTCGACGAAAATGGCAAATACCTT
This sequence comes from Alphaproteobacteria bacterium, assembly GCA_028869355.1. Classification (GTDB taxonomy): domain Bacteria; phylum Pseudomonadota; class Alphaproteobacteria; order Micropepsales; family Micropepsaceae; genus CAIYRG01. The sequence goes on from JAGWSK010000367.1 coordinate 4,801, forward strand.
TATGACTGGACAGTCGGCGAAGAACCTTCGGACATCCACCTGATCTATATCGGCGCCGACCGCAATTTGTGGGCGTTCGACCGTGGAACGTCGAAAATGCTCAAATATGATCTCCAGGGCCATCTGCTGTATTCATGGGGCGTTTGGGGCGATTTCCCAGGCGGTTTCTGGGGCGTACACGGATTTTCCGTCGACCAGAGCGGCAATTTCTATGTTGCCGAAGTGGATTCGGGCCGGGTGCAGAAATTCACCCCGCGTCCCGGTGCGGATCCGCGGTTCCTGGTAAGCGCGCCGGTTTATTCCGCCTGGAAATAGACACCCCTCGGCGAAGCGGCAGGCATAAAAACGGCACGATCCGATGCTGGACCGGATCATGCCGTGTACGGACAAGCTGGCGCCGGCTGAGGCGCATGCTGTCCGATTCCAGGTGTTATCCGCAGAAGGTCGCGTTCCAGTTATGGACGCAATCAAACCGTCCGTAGAAAGGATGGTAATATGACGAGTAACCGAAGGCATAACGGTGATACGGATAATAGGAGTACCCGTAGTCATACGCGCAGCCGGACAGGAACGTGATGCCCGCGAGCGCGGTCAGGGCGATTACGATCTTCTTCATGGTCCACTCCTCGGTGGTTGGCTGAATTTGGTACGCGCCAATTCTATTGCCCGTTCCGGTCTCCTGAACCTGTGCGAAGCATTGTGTTCAGGCCCCATTCATTCATGTCACGACCTGCGCTGCTGATCCGCAATCGCGCATGTGTGAGACGATTCCTGTTCGCGGCGTTCACGAATTTGCGACGCTGCAATGAGCTTGTGGCTGTTCCAGGTTTTGGAGGCACCGTGAAACCAGCGGAAATTTCCAACGCGAAGTCGAAGTGACGGTCGGGGATCCCGGTATGTTCTTGGTCGGGCAAGCAGCGCTGGCGCCGGCAGCAGGGGTCATTGGCGGAATACATGTGCGCGGAAAACACTGCCGATTATTTCCATGATGCGCCGCGCGCGATTCAGCGGGCCCCGCGACCGGATTTCTGATGAAAGCGCACCCGTTCGTAAAAAGTCCGCGAGTTCGCATTTTGTTCGCTTTCCCTGGGATTGTTCGGGCGACGGTTCATCTCGCGTTCAACTGCACTCGATATTGTGCGGCCGGAATGCCGGCACAGCGATCATGACGCGCTCACTGTTTCTGCTATCGGCCGCCGTATTCTCAACCTTGCTGTCCGGCTGTGCCGGTCAGGTGCGGCCGGCCGCGCCGGTGGTGCGAGTCGCCCAGCTGCAGACAGGATCTGCTGTTGCCGGCGGTCAGATGACAATCACGCACAGCCTTGGTGCGCATGATCTCGCAGTGCTGAACCGGCTGAGCTGGGGCGTCACGCCGGCGCTTGCCGGGGAAGCCGGACGGGAAGGCATGACCGCATTCATTGCGGGCCAACTTCATCCGGGTAAGGACGATGGGCTGCCGCCGGAAATCGCGACCCGGATCGCGGGGCTGCGTATTTCGCAAATTCCCTCGCTCGATTTGGCTGAGGCCGTCGTCGAGGCGCGGCGCGGAATCCAGATGGTCCAGGATCCCGGCCAGAAGCAGGTGGCGCAGCGGCAATTGCAGCAGCAAATGACGGACCTGGGACGCGAAGCCCAGGAAAAATCGCTGCTCCTCGACCTCTACTCGCGAAACCAGCTGCTGCAGATGACCACCTGGTTCTGGATGAACCACTTCAATGTTTACCTGCCAAAAGCCGATATTCGCGTTTTTCTGGCCGACTATGAGGACACGGTCCGGGCGCAGGCGCTGGGAAGATTCCGCGATCTTCTGGCCGCAACCATGCATTCGCCGGCCATGCTGCTCTATCTCGACAATGCGCAGAATGCGGACAAGCGCATCAACGAAAACTATGCCCGCGAAATCATGGAATTGCATACGCTGGGAATCAATGGCGGCTACACGCAAAAGGACGTTCAGGAACTGGCGCGCATCCTGACCGGACTCGGCGTCAATCAGAGGCGCATGCTGCCGAATGTGAGGCCGGCGTTGCGCGCCGATTATCAGCGGGCGGGCGCGTTCGAATTCAACCCCAACCGGCACGATTACGGCGATAAACTGTTTCTCGGGCGGGACATCCACGGCGGCGGTCCGGGCGAGATTCGACAAGCCATCGACATTCTGGCGAACAGCCCGGCGACTGCTCATTTCATTAGTCAGCAATTGGCGACTTTCTTTGTTGCCGACGATCCGCCGCCGGCACTCGTCAACCGCATGGCCGATACCTTTGCCAAAACCGGGGGCGATATCGCCGCGGTGCTCGCCACCTGTTTTGCATCGCCTGAATTCGACGCTTCGCTGGGCGGGAAATTCAAGGACCCGATGCATTATGTTCTCTCGGCGGTACGCCTGGCCTATGGCGACAAACCGGTTGTCAATGTGCAGCCGATCCGCAATTGGCTGAACCGCATGGCTGAGCCGCTCTACGGCCACGAAACGCCGGACGGCTATGCGATCACCCAGGCTTCGTGGTCGGGTCCCGGAGCGATGGCGACGCGTTTCGAAATCGCGCGGATCATCGGTTCGAGCAGCGCCGGTTTGTTCAAGCCGGAGGGCCAGGATGCCGCGGAGAGGCCGGCCTTCCCACAAATCCAGGGGCCGCTCTATTTCGACAGCATCAGACCGGCACTCGCGTCAAGCACGGCAAACGCGCTCAACCAGGCCGTATCACCGCAGGACTGGACCACTCTGTTCCTGTCCTCGCCGGACTTCATGCATTGGTAGGAGGATCGGATGAACAGGCGTGAACTGCTGTTATCCGCGGCGGCATTTACCTCCGTGGTCCGCGCAGGAAGGCTCTATGCGGCGCCGGTGCAGCGGCGGCTGTTGATCGTGTTTATGCGCGGCGCCTATGACGCCGCCAATGTGGTGCTGCCCGCGGCCAATGAGTTCTATTACCGCGCGCGTCCCAACATCGCGGTGCCGCGCCCGGGAACCGGTGACAACGCGGCGCTGCTGCTCGACGAAGATTGGGCGATCCATCCGGCGCTCAAGGACAGTATTCTTCCGCTCTATGCCAAAAAGCAGGCAGCCTTCGTGCCATTTGCCGGAACTGACGACACCTCCCGCAGTCATTTCGAGACGCAGGACTCGATCGAGTTGGGCCAGGATATCAATGGCAGCCGGGATTTTCGCTCCGGATTCATGAGCCGGTTGGCATCGGTCCTGCAGGACAGGGTGTGGCCGATCTCATTTACCAGCCAGTTGCCGCTCATTTTCCGTGGACCGGCAGTCATTCCCAATATGTCGCTCAACACCGGGGCCAAGCCGGGAATCGATTCGCGTCAGGCGGCCCTGATCGCCAGCATGTACAGTCAAACCGACCTTGCCCCTGCCGTCAGTGAGGGGTTCCAGGTAGAGGACGAAGTTTACAAATCGATTGCTGTGGAAATGCAGCAGGCCAGCCGCGGCGCAACGTCCGCCAAAGGATTCGAACTGGAAGCACGGCGAATCGCCCGGCTGATGCGGGAGAAATACAATCTCGGCTTCGTTGATGTCGGCGGCTGGGACACACATGTCAACCAGGGTGGAGCATCCGGCTATCTCGCCAACCGCCTCTCGGAGCTCGGCAAGGGGCTCGCAGGCTTTGCCGATGAAATGGGTCCCGACTGGAAAAATACTGTCGTCGTGGCGATCAGCGAGTTCGGCCGTACCTTCCGCGAGAACGGCAATCGCGGCACGGACCACGGCCACGGCAGTGTCTATTGGGTTCTGGGCGGAAACATCAGAGGCGGCCGGCTCGCCGGCGATCAGGTCCGCGTTGTCGAGGAAACACTGTTCCAGAACCGCGATTTTGCCGTGCTGAACGAATATCGCGCCGTGCTTGGCGGTTTGTTCGCGCAGCTTTATGGCCTTGAAGGCGATTCCCTGGACAAGGTGTTCCCGGGCGCCAAACCAAAGGACATCGGCATCGTTTAGCGCCCGGCGACTGATTGCCACGATTTCAGTGTACCTTTGTGCGCTCCATCCGTTAGGAAAGCGGACAATGGAACCGGCGATAAATCACGCACATGGATAGTGGAGTAGGGGCGAGACGCGCGGGCTGGCTGATTGCTGCAGCCGCACTCATTCTCGATCAGGCGACCAAGAACCTGTTGCTCTATGGCTATGACTTCGGGCGCATGGGACCACTGGCCCGGATTGTCGTCCTGCCATTTCTCGATTTGGTCATGGTCTGGAACCGCGGTGTATCATACGGGCTGTTTCAGGCTGGCGGTCTTGCGGGTACGCTGATCCTTACCGCCTTTTCATTGATCGCTGTCGGCGTCCTCTCGTGGTGGCTTTCGCGTGCGGATCGCATCAGCCTCACCGCCGGTCTCGGGCTGATCATCGGCGGTGCGCTCGGAAACGTGATCGATCGGATTCTCTACGGCGCGGTTGCGGATTTTTTCCACTTCCATGCCTTCGGCCACGACTGGTATGTGTTCAACGTGGCCGATGCGGCCATCACCATTGGTGTCATCGTGCTTCTGGTGGACGCGTTTTTGCGGCCCGAATCGGGACGCGAAGGAAGAAGGCGGTCGGGTACATGAGTTTGACGAGAGAAGGCGTTCGCACCAGGGCGGTATGGGTTGCCGCGGGCATGGCGGCCCTGTTGTTGCTGTCGGGTTGCCAAAGCATTCGCCAGGCCACCGGCGCCGAGAAGACGCCGCCCGACGAATTCACTGTGTTGACAAAGTCACCGCTGGTCATTCCGCCGGATTTCAATTTGCGGCCGCCGCAGCCCGGAATAGCTTCCCGCAACGATCCGGACGCCGATGAGACCGGGGCAAGTCTGGCGCTTCCGACGACATCGGCGGCGAACCTCGGCGCCACCTACAGCGACGGCGAGAAGCTGCTGCTGACCAAGACCAACGCGCTGTCCGTTGATCCCAATATCCGGAAGACGATCACCACCGATGTCGGACTGGAGGACCAGGGTCCAGGCTTTGCACAGAAAGTGCTGTTCCAGGGCGCCGATCCGCCCAAACCCGCCGCGCCAGCCGGCATGACCGCGCCCGCATCCGCGCCGGCCGCGACTCCCAATCCGGCACCCGCTGCCGCCCCCGCGGCAGAACCGGCGCCGCCACCGGCCGCAGCATCCATGCCGGTTCCTGCGGCCAAGCCCTGATGGGCTGATGCCCGCGCGATTTCGGCGGCTATGGCGTACTGCGGTTGTCTGTGCCGCGCTAACCGCCATCCTGCCTGCGAACGCGTCCACGCCCGTACAGCAGGCCACGCAGAAGGCCGTTTCCTTTACCCTGAAGAATGGCTTGCGGCTGGTCGTGATCCCGGACCACCGGTCACCGGTGGTCACCCATATGGTGTGGTACCAAGTCGGCGCCGCCGACGATCCGCCCGGTCTTTCCGGAACCGCGCATTTCTTCGAGCATCTCATGTTCCGCGGCACCAGGACTGTGCCCAACGGCGAGTTGTCCAAGACGGTGTCGCGCAATGGCGGGCAGGACAATGCCCAGACATCAGACGACTTCACAGTCTATTTCCAGCGCATTGCGAAGGAGCGGCTGCCGCTGATGATGCAGCTTGAGGCCGATCGCATGGTCAATCTCGACCTGTCGGAATCCAATCTGAACACCGAACGTCAAGTCGTGCTCGAAGAGCGTCACTTGCGCGTGGATTCCGAACCGCGGGCGCTGGCCGAAGAGCAGATGGAGGCAGCGCTTCATCTGTCCCATCCCTATGGCCGGCCGGTGATCGGGTGGGAAGCGGAGATCAAGCGTATCGGGCGAGCGGAGGCTCTGGATTTCTATCAGCACCATTATGCGCCCAACAATGCGATTGTCGTTGTCGCGGGCGATGTGAACCCCAATGATGTGTTGAAGCTGGCGCAGCAGAAATATGAGCCGGTTGCACCGCATACACTTGCACCGCGCACGAACGAGCCGGCGCCTCCGCGCCTGGCGCCCACGCGGCTGAACTTTGCCATTCCCGGCACCGATCTGCCGCAATGGATTCGCATCTATCGCGTGCCGGGCTATATCGGCAGCCCGCGCGGTACAGCGGAAGCGCTCGAGGTCATGACGGCCATTCTTGGCGGCGGTTCAACCAGCCGGCTGTATCGGACCCTTGTGGTCGACCGCAAACTCGCGGTCGATGTCAGCGCCAATTATGACGGGCATAATCGCGGCCCATCCGAGTTGATGATATCTGCGGTTCCGCGCCAAGGCGTCAGTTTTGCCACTCTCGAAGCGGCGGTCGATCAGGTACTCGCCGGGCTTGATCGCGCGCCGCCGGAAACCGGCGAATTCGACCGCGCCAAGACGCGGCTGGTCGCCAATTACACCTATCAACGCGACAACCAGTTTCTGCTGGCGCAGAATTATGGCCAGGGTCTGTCGATCGGCCTGACGATTGCGGATATTGAAGACTGGCCCAATCGCATTCGGTCGGTAAATGCGCCGGATGTGCGCAATGTGGCCCAGAAATACCTGATCCCCGGCGAATCCGTCACCGGACTTTTGCAGGCAAAATAATCACCGCCCCCTGTCTGCGCCACTACAAGCCCTCGAACAGGGCGGTGGAAAGGTACCGCTCTGCGAATGACGGAATGATCGTCACGATCTGTTTTCCGGCCATCGCCGGGCGGGATCCGATTTCGAGTGCCGCGGCAATCGCGGCGCCCGAAGAAATCCCGCAGGGAATTCCTTCCAGGCGCGCCGCCTCGCGTGCGGTCTCAAACGCCGTTTCGTTCGAGATCGTGATGACTTCATCGATCACCGAGCGATCGAGCGTTTTGGGAATGAATCCGGCGCCAATGCCCTGAATCGTGTGGGGCCCCGGCGCGCCTCCGGAAAGCACCGGACTGTCTTCCGGTTCGACGGCAATCATCCGGACCGATGGTTTGCGCGCTTTCAGCACCTGACCCACTCCGGTCATGGTGCCGCCGGTGCCGACCGCGGAAATGACGGCATCTACGCCGCCTTTCGTGTCATTCCAGATTTCCTCCGCAGTGGTGCGTCGATGGATTTCGGGATTCGCGGGATTCTCGAATTGCTGCGGCATCACCGCGTCGGGATTGCCGCCCAGGATTTCATTGGCCCGCGCGATCGAACCATGCATGCCTTTTGCAGGATCGGTCAGTTCGAGTTCGGCGCCGAGCAGCGCCAGCATTTTGCGTCGCTCCACCGACATCGATTCCGGCATCACCAGAATCAGGCGATAGCCCCTGGCCGCCGCAACGAAAGCCAGCGCAATGCCGGTATTGCCGCTGGTGGGTTCGACAATCACGGATTTTCCCGGCCGGATGCGGCCATCACGTTCCAGAGCGTCAATCATCGCCACACCGATGCGGTCCTTGACACTGGCGATCGGATTGAAAAATTCCAGTTTGAACAGCAGGTCGGCCCTCACGCCGGCGGCGGCAGGCATGCGAACCATACGTACGAGCGGAGTGTCACCGATCGTTTCCGTAATGGAATTGTAGATCCGTCCACGGCCGGGTGAGTGCTGCGGGTCTTTGGCCAAATCGCTTCGGCGTTCAAATCGTGAAGTCGGCATCGCGCTTCTCGACGACGCCGGGCCCGAGGCTCAAGGCGCGTGCCTGCCGGCAGACATCTTCGATGGTCATGGCATCCAGCTTTTTCATCAGTTCTTCCTGCAGCGATGCGATCAGCGGCACAACGACTCTGCGCCCAAGGTCGGAACCGCCATCGAATTCCTCTTCACTTTCATCGAAGCTCATCGCGATCCGCATAACTTCGCCGATGCTGATGCGCCGGCGTTCGCGCGCGAGCCTGTATCCGCCCCGCGGGCCGCGTACGCCCTTCAGTATTCCGGCGCGGACCAGGTGCTGCATCACTTGTTCGAGATAGCGCTGAGGCACGCCCTGCCGCGCGGTGATCTCTTTGGCCTGCACCGGTTCGGCGCGGGCGTTGTAGGCAATGTCGATGACAGCTTCGAGCGCAAGCAGGCTTTTGCGCGAAATCCTGAGCATTTCAGCGCCCAATCCCGGTGGAACCAAAGCCGTCCGCCCCGCGCGTGGTTTCATCCAGCCGTGATGTTTCCTGCCATTCGGCCCGCACATGAGCGGCGATGACGAGTTGGGCGATTTTCATGCCGCGGGTGATGGAAAACTCCGCCTTCCCATGATTGATCAAAATCGCCGACACCTCGCCGCGGTAATCGGAATCGACCGTACCCGGAGCGTTGAGCACGGTCACTCCATGGTGCAGCGCTAGTCCCGACCGCGGCCGGACCTGGGCCTCGTAACCTTCGGGAAGTGCCAGCGCGATACCGGTGGGAATCGCAGCGATGCCGCCCGGCGGTAGCGCAACCTCGCGATCGACCGCGGCCAGGAGGTCGAGGCCGGCCGAACCGGCGCTGGCATAGGCGGGCAAGGGCAGATCCGGCGTCAGCCGCTTCACCGCTATTCTCATGCGGCCCGTCCAAAGAATTGCGCGATTTTTGCGGTAAGCCGCTGGGCAACATCCCGCTTCGACAGCAGCGGCCAGGATTCGGCACCCGCCTCGCTCAGCAGATGCACGCGATTGCTATCGCTTCCCATAACGCTTTTGCCTTGGGTGTCCGTGCTGACGTCATTGGCGATGATCCAGTCGCAACCCTTCGCCGCGCGCTTTGCGGCCGCGTTGACGAGAAGGTTCCCGGTCTCCGCTGCAAAACCGATGACCAGTTTGGGGCGGGCGGTCGGGTGATGGGAAAGTTCGGCGAGGATATCCGGATTTTCCACCAGAACGAGCGACGGCGGTGCGTTCGGTTTTTTCAACTTTGTGGTGTGAGGATGTTCGACATGCCAGTCCGCGACCGCGGCGGCGCAAATGGCAATGTCGACCGGCAGGGCGGCTTCGCAGGCATCGCGCATCTCGATCGCGGTCTCGACCCGGACCAGTTTACTTGTCGCAGCAGCGGTGAGAGCGACCGGACCAGACACCAGAACCGTCTCGGCGCCGGCATTGAAGAGCGCCTCTGCGATCGCATAGCCCTGCTTTCCCGACGAGCGATTGCCGAGGTAGCGCACGGGATCGATCGGCTCATGGGTCGGTCCCGCGGTCACCAGCGCGCGAATCCCGGCGAGATTGACCGGTTTCAGGATGGCTGTGATCGCGGCCAGAATTTCGGCCGGCTCAGCCATGCGCCCCTGGCCGAATTCGCCACATGCCATCTCGCCATCATTGGGCCCGACGATGTGGATGCCGTCACGCGTCAAGGCAGCAAGATTGCGGCGCGTTGCGGGATGTTGCCACATGCGGACATTCATTGCCGGTGCGAGCAGAACAGGCTTGTCGGTGGCCAGCAACGCCGTGGAGGCGAGATCCGGGGCCAGTCCCACCGCGAGCTTTGCCATCAGGTCAGCCGTGGCCGGCGCCACCACCAGCAGGTCAGCAGCCCGCGACAGCGCGATATGGCCCATTTCGGATTCAACGGTGAGATCGAAGAGTTCCTGGTAGGTCCTCTCACCGCTCAAGGCAGAGACTGACAAGGACGTGATGAATTGGGCGCCCGCAGCTGTAAGAATGGCGTGCACCGATGCTCCAGCGTCTTTAAGGCGACGGATTAGCTCCAGCGCTTTGTATGCTGCGATACCCCCACCGATGATCAGAAGAACACGTTTTCCGCTGAGTTCCACGGGGATTCCCTGAATAACAATGATCTGGTGGGTTTTATAGCAAATTACGGTTTCGACTTGTAGTTAAAACAACCGGGAGCGGAGCCGAAAGCCCTGCTTGATGCAGCGAACCGAACCTCGAGTCCGTCCGTTATGTTAACCGCCTGATTGCGGAGACTCTGATGAGCGCTGAGGAAGCATGCCGTTTGGCCGCCGAACTTAACGAAGAGTTCGGGCCGGTGGTTGCCCATGTCGCCCGGCGCACAATCGCCAGCCTTGAAGAAGATGGGCAGGAGGAGAGGGCTGCGGTCTGGCGGGCGTTACTGGCGATTCTTGACGACATCACCGCCCGGCGCATCGATCCTTACGCTAAAATTGCCATTCACTGATCGTCGATTTGGCATCAGGCGAAAAGGTTTCTGACATGCTGGACCCGATGATCCAGGCTTTGCTGGACCACGTGCCACAGATTGGCTCCTACGCGATCTGGGAAAGGGCGCCGGCTGAAGCGCGCGAGGACTTCCGGCGCTTCTGCCAGTTTGCGGCGCCGCATGACTTGCCCATCGGCAAGGTCGAGAACTTGACCGCGGGCACAATTCCCCTGCGCAGCTATACACCCATTGCTGGTGGCACCGGAATGCTGCCAGCCATCATCTATTTTCATGGTGGCGGTTTTGTTCTCGGCGACCTCGATTCCTATGACGCGCTGTGCCGCACGCTGGCGAGTGAGAGCAACTGCCGGGTCATTGCGGTGGACTACAGATTGGCTCCGGAGCACCCGTTTCCGGCGGCAATCGAGGAC
>JAGWSK010000368.1 GCA_028869355.1 Alphaproteobacteria bacterium
ACGGTGTGACCTTTCGCGAACGCGCTCAAACATTTGACGATTGGTGCGTTGTCGTTTCGAGGCGAACGGGAGTGCCTTGCGGGCAAGTTCCGTTGCATCAAAACGGGAGTACTCAATGCGTGAAGGTCTTGTGTTGGGCGCCGCCGCGGCAGCCCTCGTGACGCTGGCCGGCTGTGCTTACGATTATTATCCTTACGGGTATAGCTATACCGTGGCCGCAGGCTATGGCGCACCGATCTATTATGACGGCTATTACGGCCCGTATTGGGATGGTTACTGGGGTCCGCGCGGCGTGTTCTGGTTCTCACCAGGTCCCGGGCGTCCATTCCGCCGCGACCTGGGCGGCCATTTCCGTGGCTTCGGCGGGAGAGGATTCAACCGGGTGGCCGTCGCAAGATTCCGCCGCGGACAACGCGGATAATCAGGCTACGGATGACAGGGATCAGAATGCGAAATTCTGACCCCTGACTTCCGTGCTCTGCTTTCCGGTCCCTGACAGGAAGATCTTTACCGCCTGATCGGCGATCCGTTCGCGTTGCGCCGCATCCGGCCGGTGCACGACGCCGAGAATGATTCGGTCGCGGATGCCGCCGAGCACGAGATGCACGAACTGGTCGGCCGCCAGATCGGGATCGGCAATATCGAGTTTCCCGGCCGCCACGGCATCGCGCAACCAGCATCTGAGCGACTCCATGCCGGTCGGCACGCCGCGCCGGTCATACATCACCGCACGCACCAGTTTCGGGAAGCGGCTGACCTCGAGCACAACCATCTTGTGCAGTTTCACGCGTTCGGGCCGGGTCAGAAAATCGAGAAGGTGAAGCGCGACATCCTTCAGCACGCGAGCAGGATCTTCCGACGCCAGCATGATGCTGCTGAGTTCCGCGTTGCGGCTGTTGCGGCACTGCGCGACGATTTCGCCGAACAAGCCCGCCTTGCTGCCGAAATGGTGATACAGAGTTTTCTTGGCGACGCCTGCTTCGCGGGCGATCGCGTCGAGTGAGGATTCCGCGTAGCCGCGGGTGAGGAAATGGCGCTGCGCGATGGCGAGGATGCGCTTCAGGCATTCCTCCGCTTCGCGCCGTGTCGGCCGTCCGCCACGCTTTGCCGCGCCCGGCGCCGATGCTTCTGCGATGCTCATTCCCTTGACAGGCTCTTCGAATGGAAACTATACGGTAGCGTTTCCTAAACGGATGCGGCGCCCGGCGCAAGTTCCCCATGGTCAATTTTTTTATCGAGCGGCCGGTGTTCGCGTCCGCCATCGCCATCATCATGGTGCTGGCCGGGCTGATTGCCTACGTCAATCTGCCGGTCGCCCGCTTCCCCGAGATCACCCCGCCGCAGGTGCTGGTGAAATCCACCTACACCGGCGCGAGCTCGCAGGTGGTCTCCGATACTGTCAGCACGCCGCTGGAAGCCCAGATCAACGGCGCCCAGGGCATGGCCTATATTTCTTCGGTCAGCGCCAATGACGGCACATCGACGATCACCGCTACCTTCAATGTCGGCTATGACGTCAATATCGCTGCGGTCGATGTGCAGAACCGCGTGTCACAGGCGACGCCGCAACTGCCGCCGATCGTGAATCAGGCCGGAGTCACGATCCAGAAGCAGAATCCCAACTTCATCATGGCGGTCAGTGTCTATTCGCCGGACAATTCAGTCGATCCCGTGACTTTGTCCAATTACGCCTATCTGCAGCTGGTCAATCCGTTGAAGCGGCTGCCCGGCGTCAGCGACGTGACCATCTTCGGTGAGCGGCGCTATTCCATGCGCATCTGGCTTGATCCCAACAAGCTCGCCCAACTCGGCATGACCGCCACCGACGTGCAGCAGGCGATTGCCGAACAAAATGTGCAAGTCGCGGCCGGCAAATTCGGCGAGGAGCCGGCGCCGCCGGGAACCGCGTTCCAGTATCAGATCAACGCCCAGGGCCAGCTCGCCGACCCGCAGCAATTCGGCAATATCGTGCTGCGTGCCGGCACCGCCAGCGATGCCGCGGTTTACCTGCGCGATGTCGCACGCACCGATCTCGGCGCCCTGCAATACACTTCCGACGCCGAAATCGACACCCACCCCGCCGCCCTTCTTGCGGTTTTCCAGTTGCCCCAGGCCAACGCGCTCGACGTCGCCAGGCGTGTCCGCGCAACCATGACCGAACTCGGCGCACGCTTCCCGAAAGGCATGGCGTGGTCGGTCAACTTCGATACCACGATGTTCGTATCGGCCTCGATGTCCGAGGTGATGAAGACGCTCGGCATCGCGCTCGTGCTGGTGCTGCTGGTGGTTTACATTTTCCTCCAGAGCTGGCGCACCACGCTGATCCCGATGGTGGCGATTCCGGTGTCGCTGATCGCCACTCTCGCGGTCATGTATCTGCTCGGCTTTTCCATCAACACGGTCAGCATGCTTGGCATCGTGCTGGCGATCGGATTGGTCGTGGATGACGCGATCGTAGTGGTGGAAAATGTCCAGCGGCAGCTCGAAAACGGCATGCCGCCGCTGATGGCGGCCAAAGTCGCGATGAAGGAAGTGACGGGGCCGATCATCGCGACATCGGCGGTGCTGGGCGCGGTGTTTGTGCCGATCGCTTTCTTGCCCGGCATTACCGGGCGTCTATACAACCAGTTCGCATTGACGATCGCGATTTCGGTCGCATTCTCGGCGTTCAATTCGCTGACCCTGAGCCCCGCGCTTTGCGCCGTGCTGTTGCGCCACGAGAGGCCGCCGCAATTTCCGCTCTTTCGCGGCTTCAATTTTGTCTTCGAATGGACACGGCACAAATACGCCAGTTCGATTCGCACCCTCGTCCGCTATCGCTGGCCTGCGGTCGGGATTTTCGCCGCCGCCATCACTGCCACTTACGGTCTCTACGAAACCATTCCCTCCACCTTCGCGCCGCTGGAAGACACCGGCTATTTCTTCGTCATTACCCAGCTACCCAATGGCGCGTCGCTGCAGCGCACCGAAGCCGTGGCCAACAAGGTCCGGGATATCCTGCTGCATACGCCGGGCGTCGACAGTGTGATGTCCGTGACGGGATTGAATTTCGTCACCCGCGCCACTGCCTCCAACGCCGCGGCGCAATTTGCCATTATGAAACCGTGGGATCAGCGCGGCCCGGACCAGAGCCTGGCCAACATCATCGCGAAGGTGCAGCCGAAACTCGACGGGCTCACCGACGGCGTCACGGTGGCGCTCAATCCGCCGGCCATCAACGGCATCGGAACCTTCGGCGGATTCGACTTCCAGCTTGAAGACCTGACCGGGCGCGGCAGCGCGGCGCTCAATGACGCGGTGCAGTCTTTGCTGGCGGCGGCACGCAAGCAGAAGGCAATCGATGGGCGTACGCTGATCACCAGCTTCGACGACTCGACGCCGCAATACAATTTCGATCTCGACCGCACCAAGGCGAAGCTGCTTGGCGTCAATCTGAGCGACGTCTTCAACACCATGCAGATCTATCTCGGCTCGCTCTACGTCAACAACCTGACTTTGTTCGGCCGCACCTTCCAGGTGCTGCTGGAAGCCGATCCGCAGTCGCGCGGCAACAAGAGCGACCTGTCGCAACTCTACGTCCGCAACAATACCGGCAACATGGTGCCGCTGAGCGCGCTCGGCAAACTGGTGCCGGTGGTCGGTACCGAGGTCGTGCCGCACTACAATCTTTACGGCGCGGCGGAAGTCACCGGCACCGCGGCGGAAGGTTACAGTTCCAGCGAAGCGGTGGCGGCAATGGAGCGGGCGGCGAAAACGCTGCCATCCGATTTTGGATTCGAATGGACCGGCATCACCTATCAGGAATTGCAGGCGGGATCGGTGGCGGGCCTGGTGTTCGCCCTCGGGCTGATTTTTGTATTCCTGTTTCTTGCCGCCCAATATGAAAGCTGGACCATTCCGTTCACCATCATCCTCGCCGTACCGCTGGCGCTGTTCGGCGCGCTGTCGCTGCTATGGCTGCGGCATATGGAAGTGGACATCTATTCGCAGATCGGATTTGTGCTGCTGATCGGACTGTCGGCGAAGAATGCAATCCTGATCGTGGAATTTGCCAAGCGGCGGCGTGAAGCGGGCGAGGACATCGTGCACGCGGCGAAAGAAGCGGCGCGGCTGCGGCTGCGGCCGATCCTGATGACTGCCTTTGCCTTCATTTTCGGCGCCATCCCGCTGATGATTGCAACCGGGGCCGGCGCCGCCAGCCGTCAATCGATCGGAACCACGGTGGTCGGCGGCATGTTCGCCGCGACACTTCTCAGCCTTGGATTCGTGCCTATCTTCTATGTACTCATCGAACGCATGCGCGAACGAGTCATGCCGCGGGTTGCACGTGTGCCCGCCGACCATCTCGCGCCCGGGGAATAGTGGAGCAACGGATTGAAGGTTCAGACCAAATTTGGAGTCTTAGCGGTCGCCGGGCTGGCCGTTGCGCTGCCCATTGGCTGGGTCGCCGTCAGCAACAGCGGCGCCGGCAAAACCGCCGAAACCCCGCCGCCCCCGCCCGCCATCGAAGTGCCGGTCGCCGGCGTGGTCGAAAAAACCGTGCCGGTGTTCCTCACTTATGCCGGCTCGACCGACGCGGTGCGCACTGTCACTCTGCAGGCCCTGGTGACCGGATATTTGCAGAGGCGCCTGGTGACCGACGGGTCGGATGTGACGCAGGGTCAATTGCTGTATCAGATTGATCCCAAGCCCTATCAGGCGGTGCTCGATCAGGCGAAGGCGCAGGAAGAGAAGGACACCGCGGCGCTGCAATATGCCAAGTCGAGCCGCACGCGCAACGAAGCCATGGCGAAGAACGGTGACGTCTCGCTCGATACCCTGCAGCAATCCGCGAGCAGCGAGCAGCAATATGACGCCGCGGTCGCCGCCGACCGGGCCGCGATCGAGACCGCGCAGCTCAATGTCGATCACACCCGGATTCACGCGCCGTTCGCCGGCCGCGTCGGGATTTCAATCCTCAATGAAGGCGCGCTGATCAACACCGCGGGCAGCCAGATCAACACCCTGGTCCAGCTCGATCCGATCTACGCCACCTTCAATCCGCCCGATGCCGACTTGCCGC
>JAGWSK010000369.1 GCA_028869355.1 Alphaproteobacteria bacterium
AGCGGCCCCTCGCCTTCGAAATCGTCATGATCGTGGTCGGACTCTTCGTCGTGCTGATGATGCAGCGCGTTGCCGAGCCGATGATCGGCCAGGCCGTGCGGGGCGGCTTTTTTGTCCTGCGGCGGCACGGTCATACGCGCTTTGGGAACCTTTGCTGGACTCCTTGAATGATTCGCATTTTGCCGCGAACCGGACAAGCCGAAGGAACCCGGACCTTGACGTTGCGCATGCGACATCGCGGGAAATTTATGGCGTCTTTTGCGTTCCTCAGCGGGAGCAAGTCATGGAAGATTTCATCGCCGGTCTGGTATCGCAACTGGACAGCGGCACGATCGATCTCAGGCAGTTTTGTGAAACCGTAGCTCTCGCCGCGATCGTTTATGCCGCGGGTGAAGACGCGGCCAATGCCGCCCCGGCGCAAGGCTTCAGGCCGATCGCGATCAATCACATCTCCTATGCCTGCGGCGACTATCGCTCAGCCGGCGCACCCGCATATTGCCAAAAACGCAAGCAATTCACGCGCCGTTTTGCAGCAAACAAGTGCTCAAAAAAGCCGCTTGACCAGGTGCAGGGATAGGACTATGTTATCTGGCAAACTGAGTATTGCGCCCGGCGCACAAAACGGCGCCGCCGAAACAATCCCAAACACCAGGAATATTGCTGCCCGGCCCGGATTGCACCCGCGCTCGCCCGACAATCAGCCTCCGGAGTTCTGACACTTTGTCTGACACTTGCGATGGGCAAAACCCCGCAGTTTTCCTCACTTCTGACGTTCTGACACTTCGATACCGGAATCAGAACACGCTGCACTACTTCGCGCAGCTGCCCTGGCGCGCCGCATCAAACTGATCGAACAGCCGCACCGCTCCCGCACCGGTCAATGTGCGAATCACATGCGGCTGGCCGGGTTCAAGCGCAAAGGTCACACTATATCCGGCGGCGCGGAACTTCGCCGCCTGGTCGCGCATCGCTTCCGGCCAGCCGGAGTCCAGCGCGCCGGCAAACATGTGGATGCACAGCTTTGACAGCGCACTTACCTGCTGCGGTGTCGCGTTGTCGAGGAATCCCGGAAATCCCGTCACCGAGACGAAATATTGCGGATATCTGGAAGCAATGAGAAACGCGCTCAATCCGCCATTGGAATTTCCCGCCACATTGAACTTGCCGTCGGCTATCCGGTAATCGGACAGCAATTTGGTCAGGAAGGCGGGAAAGATTTTTTCGCTTCCCTCGAAGAACAGCACGCCCCCGGGCGCCGACGGTTCGACCACGATATAGCCGCGGTGTTCGGCTTCGGCGCGGTAATTGCCCGAGAGCGTCGCGTCGACCATGTCCATGTCCTGGCCGCCGGGCGGAAATGCCAGCACCGCCTTATAGGTCTTTGCCGGATCAAAGCCGTTCGGCAGAACGACTTTGTATTGGACAGTGACACCGGCGAGAGTTGCGGTATTCTCAACGACTGCCGCGGAAGCCGAAGATGCAGGCGTCAGCGACAGCGCGAGTGCCGAGCAAACCAGCAGTTTTGCGAGTTCCATCGTTCACTCCATCGATCGATGCGGTTCAAACAACAGCAGCCGGAGGCGAGTTGTGCTCTCCTCCGGCCGCACCCCGCGACGCCGGCGATACTCTCAGGCCGTTATTGACCTTCGGCGTTGTTCCTCTGTCCACCCATGCCCAATTGCTGACCATTCGGCAGCACCGCAGACACGAACTGGCCGCCGCGCGAACCGTCCTTAAGCGGATGAATTTTTACCGCCACGACGTCACCCGGTTTCACCGAATCCGGTTTCCAGCCGACGCGGGCCTGCTGCCCGGGCGATCCCATTTCGATGGCGTACTGCATCGCTTTGCCGCTGGCCTGATCGTTGACCATGATGCGCAGCCAGGCATGCGGATTGGTCCACTCAAATTCCTTTACCGTGCCGTTCAGCGCCACGGTCTTGTCGGCATCGAACATCGAAAACGAATGGTGGGCCAATGCCGGCGCGGCAAATGCGGGCACGGCAACAGCGGCAAGGCCAAGCAGTTTCCAGTTCATCGGCATCCCCAGGTTGATAATTGCGGAAATATAAGCCGCGGGCGAAATCCGGACAAGCGAGGCCGGATGCGCCGGGGAAAACCTGCACCGCTCAAAAACGGCCGGCATTCCGATGAAAATCAGGGATTTTGCCCGCTTCGATTGGCGCAAACCTGTCCCGGCAGACAGGCCGTCGGCAGACCCACCGCCGGGCCGGTGCGGCCGAATTTGCGGCCATCCGGCAATTGCGCCGACAAATACATTCCGCCGCGCGAGCCATCCTTGTTCGGATGCATCGAAACGGTGATCGTGTCGCCGGGTTTCACGGTATCCGATTTCCACCCGTCGTAAGTCGAGCGCGCAACCGAACCCATTTCAACGGCATATTGGAGCGCTTTTCCGGTTGCCGGATCGGCCACCACTACCCGCAGCCAGACATGCGGATTGGTCCATTCGAGCTCCTTGACCGAGCCGTTCAACACGACGGTCCGGTCGGCATCGAACATGGCGAAGGCGTGATGCGCGAACGCCGGTGCGGCAATGCTGAGAAGTGCTGCACCGCCAAACACCGCACCGGCTGCATGAATGCGCAGCATCGGATTACTGGATAACCGGTGCGCCGGCGCCGCCGACGGTGCGGCCATCGGGCAGTACCGCGTCCACCAACTGTCCGCCGCGCGAACCATCCTTCAGCGGGTGAATGTGTACCGTCACACCGTCGCCTGGTTTCAGGCTGTCGGGTTTCCAGCCGCGCTGCAACTGACGCGCGGGCGGGCCCATTTCGAACGCCCATTGCGCCGGCTTGCCGGTGGTCTTGTCGAGCACCATGACCCTGAGCCAGCTATGCGGATTGGTCCATTCCACCTCTTTCACGGTTCCGGTCATGGTCATTGTTTTTTCCCAATAAAACATCGCGAAGGAGTGGTGCGCCAAAGCCGGGGCAGCAGCGGCAAGCATCGTGATTGCCGTGATCGATATCAGCCGGAAGTTCATCGCAGTCTCCTGTTGCTTTTTCAGGGACAACGCAAAACGAGGGTGATGAACGCAAATCATTATACGCGCCCGGGCCAGTGCGGCAAACTGCACCGGCGGAATCAAAAAACCCGCGCGCCAAGGACGGAAGGAGCTATTTCAACCGGGCAAGCGCCGGCCACTCCTGGATCTTGATGCGCCCTGCCAGCATCGCGTCACCATTTCCGTCCGGCCGGAAGACGAGGATTTCGCCATCTGCAACATCGGCCAAATTGGCGCCGAACGCCGCGGTGATATTTGGCGCATGCGTGACGATCAGGGTGTCCGTGCCCGGCGCTGGAACTGTGGCGACAAGATTTCTCAGCCATGCCGCGGGTGACGGTTGCAGCGGCTGCATGCTCTGTCCACCATCGCCGAGTTCCGGGGCGGTGCGTGGTTGCGGCAATCCGGCTATGCGCACCGTTTCCAATGCGCGATAGGTCGGGCTCGACAGAATCTCGCGAATTGGCAGATGAAGCGCCCGCATTGCCGCGCCCATTGCCCGCGCCGTGTTCCGCCCATTCTTATCGAGCTGCCGCTCCAATGTGGTATTTTGACGGTCGGCGACGGCCTTGTCCGGGCGCGCCGTGGGGGAACTGGCATGGCGCATCAGGAGCACATATCCGCCGTCGCGCAGGGCATCGATCATCGGCTGCCCGGATGTGGTTCCGGCCCGTGCCGGTCCAACTGCGACAGCAGCCAGAACCGCCAGCAGCAACGCGAATTTCCGCACACAATTCTGGAACGTCATCCACATCGGCCCAATTCAATGTGGCGAACCTAGCATAAGTTGCGGCGCAAAATCGACGTTTGGCACTAAAGCACTTACGCTTGGTCTTTTGCCGGCGTGGGCCGCCATTTTGCGGCTTCTTTCCTGGCGGCGCGGGAGTATCGAC
Organism: Alphaproteobacteria bacterium; assembly: GCA_028869355.1. Lineage (GTDB taxonomy): Bacteria > Pseudomonadota > Alphaproteobacteria > Micropepsales > Micropepsaceae > CAIYRG01. The sequence continues at coordinate 3,925 of JAGWSK010000369.1, forward strand.
GAAGGTCGCGACGGCTCCTTGGTCCTTGCCATCCACGCTCTGGTAAGGCCGTAGCTGCATCAGAAACCGGAATCGGACGGTCACTTCCAGACGCAAAGAATTCTGCTCAGTATCGCCAACGACTATATGCGGATGGCAGAAACCTTTGAGCAGATCGACCGCACCAATCAGTCGCTGCGCCGCCCCAAGGCAAGAAACTGAATCAGCTCGCTACCATCTCGCGGCGAGTGTGATGCCCAGCGGGTGCCCCTCAAAACCGGGATATGCCGTGATGGCGAAGGCGTTGTAGCGCACGGTTGTCAGTTCGCTGGCACCCCAGCCGATCGCCGCGCCCGCGATGACATCGCCCCAGTGGTGTTCCCGCGCTTCGACGCGCGAATAGCCGACAAAGGCCGCCAATGCATAAGCCGGCAGGCCGTAATTCCAGCCGTAGCGGATCTGCAAGTAACTTGCGGCGGAAAATGCCACTGCAGCGGAATCGGATGGGAATGAATGAAAGTCAGCGCCATTGGGACGCCGTTCACGAATGACATGCGAAAGGCCGAATGAAAGACCTTCCGAAATCACCTCCGAAACCACCAATTGCAATGCGCCATCATAATCCTGCCGGTACAATGAATAGCCGCCTGCCGCGACCGGTAGCGCAATGCGCAGTATTTCACCGGCGGTTTGAATGCCATCTGCGAAAACCGGAGTACTGCCGGCACTCATTGCCGCGGAAAAAAACACTCCGGCCGCACAGGCTTTCAAGCTGCGAACGCCTACACTCTGCATCTATCCCCCAGGTTGTACGCAACTCTCTGGCCGCCCTGACCTGAGGTGATTAATGCACGTTCGCGTTCATCCAGTCCACAATCACGCGGGCGATCGCAAGATTGTTTTTCTCGAGCATCATCATATGACCATTGCCGTGAATGCCGTGATCGGCAAGGCGGATGAAGCTGTTCTTCACGCCCGCCTGCTGCAGATATTGCGCCGTACAATGATCATATGAGGCGTGATAGGATGCCTCGGACGAAAAAATCGCCACCGGAATGGAGCTCAGATTGGTCAAATGATGCGCCGGCTGCTGTTGTTTCCAGCATTTCACGAGTTGTGGTGAATCGGGTTTTTGCTGCTGTTCGAAGCGCAATTCGCCGGCGGCTTTCACGCCATCATAGTTGAGAGGCACCGCGGTCAGGCCCCACGGTTTTGACAGCGGACCGTCGGCAAACCAGTCGGGCGCGCCTTTGAATTCAGCATCGTGAACCGGAGGACCGGACGGTTCCACGGCGGCAATGGCCTTCACCAGATTGGGCCGCGCATCGGCAATCGGCCAGCCAAAAGCGCCGGACTGGGAATGTGTCAGCAGGATTGCCGGACCAATGCGATCGAGCAACGCAACGCCGGCATCGCGATTGAGCGCCTGTTGCGTGGCGAAGCTGGCGATCGACGGCAATTGCTCGGCATAAAACTGATCGAACACCGGGTCTCCTGCGATCCCGGCGCCCGGCCACTGGTTGTGGAGCACGGCCTGCGGCCAGAGCTTGAATCGCTCCGGCGCGGTGAATTGCTGTTCGACCCAGGCGGCAGGACGCTGCACGGTCGCGCCATATTCGGCGCGCATCGGCGAGCGGCCGCGGCCCGGCTGATCCATGACATAGACGGCGTAACCCTGCGTCAGAAAATATTGCGCCCAGCCTTCGCGCCCATCCGGTGTGCCGGTGAAATTGGAACCGCTTTGGCCGCCGCCCTCGATCATGATGATGGGGAATGGATGCGTTTGGTGTGCCGGAATTTGGTATTCGACATAGGCCTGTCCGGCCAGATATTGGCCGTCTGCGCCGGTTTCATAATGACCTCCGGCAAAGAGGTAGCCCTGTTTTGCGATCTGAAGTTCCTGCGCGTGCGCGATGCCGGTTGCACTCATGAGCGCGGAATAAGCGAGTGCCAATATTCGAGAACTTCCCACCCTGTCCCCCACCACCGATTTACGGGAGGAAGAGTTACGGCGAAACGGCGGTGGCTGTCGATGCCATTTGCGGAGCGTTACGCATCCGGACCTGATTGGCGATCCAGAACGCGACATCCGACCAGCGCGCGCCGCCATCCAGATCGCGCAGCAGCATGTGGTAGCCTTTGGGATAGAACTTCACAGTCGCATCCGTTCCCATCTCATCGATCACGTGCTCAGTCGTGCGCTTCGGAATGATCTGGTCGTTACCGCCATACATCAGCATCAGCGGAATGTTCTTGAGCCCTGCCGGAGAATCATAGGCTTCGTCCATCAGCGAGACCAAACCGTAAATCGCATCGGCGCGCGCGCTCTTCTGGAACAGCGGATCGCGGCCATTGGCGACCAGCATCGGGATATTGTCGCTCGGCATGATCTTCAGCCCGGAGCCCGACAGTATGATCCAGCGCAGGCTGTGCGACACAGTCCACAGCGCCACACGATAGCTCAGGGGCATGGTCTTCTGGCTCCAGACTGCGGGAGCCACCAGAATCAGTCCATCGGCATTGGGCGGATTGTGACCGGCAAAGGCTGTCATCGCGACCGCTCCGCCCATACTTTCACCGAGGATAAATACCGGAACGCCGGGAAACCTCTCCCGGATGACGTCCACGAAGTCGGACAAATCGCGCCGCAGCATCTTTGTGCCCGGCCATATCCCCGGATCGGGCGAACGGCCGAAACTGCGCTGATCATAGGCATAGGTTGAAATGCCATGTTCGGCCCACCACGGCGCCGGCATCGCAAAAGCGTTCGAATAGTCGCTCATACCGTGCAGCGCGACGAGGATGGCAAACGGATGCGGCGCATCCCAATGCATCAGGCCGAGGCGCAAACCGTCGCGGGTGACATAGCGGTCGCCGTCAATCTTCGCAGCCTGGACGCGTTCGATGATCGGCATGCGCATTTCCGGCCCCTGCTCTGCGATCTTCGGAACACACGCCGAAATCAGCGACGCAAGCGCAAACATCAGGACCGGGAGAACAGGATTTCGGCGGTTTTTATGCGCAGGAATGGAACCAGCTCGGTGTGAAACCACGGGTTTTTGTTCAGCCACGAATTGTTGTGCCATGACGGGTGCGGCAGTGGTATCGCCAATGGGCCATATTCCCGCCACGCCCGCACGGTGTCCGCAACGGTTTTTCGCGCGCGGCCGTTCAAATGATAGTGCTGAGCATGGCGGCCGATGGCCAGAATGAGGGCGAATTTTGGCCCGGCCGCAAACAGGCGGTCATGCCAGTGCCGCACACATTCGGGGCGGGGCGCCTTGTCGGCGCCGGCCGGCGTGTAGCCCGGAAAACAGAAACCCATCGGAACAATGGCGATGCGGTTCTCGTCGTAAAACACGTCGCGTCCAATTCCCAGCCACTGGCGCAGGCGGTCACCCGAGCGGTCGTCATAGGGAACTCCGCTGGCATGGACGCGCTTCCCGGGCGCCTGGCCGGCAATCAGAATTCGCGCGGTGCGACTGATGCGCAGTACTGGACGCACGCCATCGGGGAGTTCGCTTTCACAAATCCGGCAGGCGCGAATCTGCGCCACCATCGCTTCGAGCTTACCCGTCATAATGCAAATGCCGCAGCCACGAAATGGACCTATACAACGGGTTCGGTGACGAAACTGCGGCCCTGCCGGTCTTCGATTTCCACAATCCAGATGTCGGGGTCGATGCGCAATTGTTTTGCGAAATATTCCGCCGCGTGCTGTTCGTCGCTGGCCTCGCCCAAAGGCGTGAGCCAAACCGCTTCTTCTCCCCGGCGCGCCTGACTGAGCACCATGCAGGTTCCATCCAACCGGTCAATTTTGAGAAAAATCGCCCCCGCTTCTTCGGCGCCATGCCGCACGAGATAGGCAGCAGCTCCCGCGGCCTCGCAACGGCGAATCAGCGCCTGAACGTAAATCGAACTTTTGAGCCGGACCATGAAATAACCCTGCCCTCCCCTCAAGGGCGCCGCATTGCTTGCCCGCTGGTGTCGTAGTTTAACCTTGCAACAAAATCCGGGGACAGAGGGGAACACCGCATGAGCTGCGAACGCATCATGATCCGCGCGCCGAAATTTGTCCGGGAAACCGACACCATTGGTATGGCCGCGCGCGAAATCGTCGAGAACCGCTGCATCAGTCTCCCGGTGGTCGATAGCGAGGACCGTTTCGTCGGTCTGTTCGGCATTTTCGATCTGCTCGCTTTGCTCGTCCCGCGCGTCGCGGTGATCGGCAATCTGCTGCCAAATCTGCAGTTCCTGAGCGATGACGACGACCAGATGCGGCAAAAATTTATCAGCCTCAAGGACAGTCCGCTGACGCGGGCGGTCAATCGCGAAGCTGCGCGGGTGCATCCCGACACGCCACTGATCGAGGCCATACGGCTCTTGTGCCGCAGCCATCTCGTCATTCCAGTGGTGACGCGGGACAGCGAAAAGCTGATCGGCATCATTTCCTATTGGGACGCCGCGAGGCACATCATGGGCCCGGACGCACTCGTGAAATCGTGATACCGGCACCCGCCGCCAACACCACGATGCTGTTTCCGGCGCTGCTGTTCGTCGTTGCCTATGGTGTCATCGTCACCGAACGCCTGAACCGGGCAGTTGTCGCGATCCTGGCTGCGACATTGGCCGTGGTTCTGGGTTTTCTCGCGCAGCCGGACGCGATTGCAGCCATCGATTTCAACACGCTCGCCTTGCTGATCGGCACGATGATCATCGTTGGGGTCACCAAGAAAAGCGGCATTTTCGGCTATGTCGCGATTCGCGCGGCGCAGTTGATGCGGGCATCGCCGGCCGGAATCCTGGCAGCTCTGGCGACCGTTACCGCACTGATTTCGGCCTTTCTCCCCAATGCGACCACGGTGCTGTTCATCGTACCCGTAACGCTGGTGATCGCCACCGAACTGTCGCTGCCGCCCTACCCGTTTCTGTTCGCGGAAATCTTCGCCAGCAATATCGGCGGTACCGCGACCCTGATTGGCGATCCGCCGAATATTCTGATTGGTTCGGCTGCGGGATTGTCGTTTGACGACTTTCTCGTTGCGCTGGGACCCGCTGTGGTTGCGGTGTTTGTCGTGCAGACGGCAGCGCTCCATTTCATCTGGGGGCGCCAACTTCGGGCCGAACCGAAGTTCCGCGCCAATATCATGGCGATGAACGCCGCCGGCGCGATCGCCGATCGGAGACTTGTGCCGTGGTCGCTGGCGGTGATCGCAGGTCTGGTGCTGGCGCTGGTGTTTGCGGGTCCACTGCATCTCGAACCCGGAACTCTGGCGCTGTTCGCGGCCGGGCTATTGCTGTTGGCGGATCTCGCGCCCCGTGCTGCGCAGGCGCAATCGGAGACCGTGGCGAGCGCTTTTCAGGAAGTCGATTGGGTGACGATTTTTTTCTTCATCGGTGTTTTTGTCCTGGTCGGTGCGGTCGCCCGGGCGGGTCTGCTGGATTATCTCGGCGCCCGGCTGGTGGCGTTCACGCATGGCAATGTCAGGAGCACGGCGCTTGTGCTGCTTTGGGCCGGCGCAATCCTGTCGGCGTTGATTGACAATATTCCATTCGTGATCACGATGATTCCGATGGTCAAAGCAATTGCACCATCGCTCGGGGGAAATGCCGCTGTGCTTCCGA
>JAGWSK010000370.1 GCA_028869355.1 Alphaproteobacteria bacterium
AGCCGGTCTCGCCCCAGCCGGAGTCGCCTCAGTCGGATTCAACCCAGCCGGATTCACCGCAGTCGGATTCGCCTCAGTCGGATCCAACCCAGCCGGATTCAGCGCAGTCGCATTCGCCCCAGTAGCCGCCTGTTCGAACCAATCGACAGGTGCTACAGCGTCATCAAGTTGATTTTCTGATCGGGATCAAGAGTCTTGGCCAATAGTGACGATATCAACGGCGCAGGCGGGCGCGGCGAAAGCAACATCAGTCCGGTTGCGATCGAAAGCGAATTGAAGCGCTCCTATCTCGATTACGCGATGAGCGTGATCGTATCGCGCGCGCTGCCCGATGTGCGCGATGGCCTGAAGCCGGTGCACCGGCGCATTCTCTATTCCATGCACGAGAGCGGCTATGACTGGAATAAGCCATACCGCAAATCGGCCCGCGTGGTCGGCGATGTGATCGGCAAATATCATCCGCACGGCGATCAGGCGGTGTATGACGCGCTGGTGCGGCTCGCGCAGGAGTTTTCCATGCGCCTGCCGCTGATCGACGGCCAGGGCAATTTCGGTTCGGTCGATGGCGATCCGCCCGCGGCCATGCGCTATACCGAAGTGCGGCGTGCCCACGCGGCCCATGCGCTGACCGAAGACCTGGAAAAGGATACGGTCGAATTCCAGGACAATTACGACGCATCCGAGCGCGAGCCCGTGGTCCTGCCGGCGCGCTTTCCCAATCTGTTGGTGAACGGCGCTGGCGGTATCGCCGTCGGCATGGCCACCAATGTCCCGCCGCACAATATGGGTGAGGTCATCGACGCCTGCCTGGCGTATATCGAGGATCCGGCAATCACGCTCGACCTTCTGACCGACATCGTGCCGGGGCCGGATTTTCCCACCGGCGGATTGATCATCGGACGTACCGCGCCGCGTTCGGCGCTGGCCCGCGGGCGCGGTTCCGTTCTGATGCGCGCGAAACTTCATGTCGAGGAACTGCGGCGCGACCGCGAAGCCATCATCGTTACCGAGATCCCGTATCAGGTGAACAAGGCGCGCATGCTGGAGCGCATGGCCGATCTGGTCCGCGACAAGCGGATCGAGGGTATCGCGGAGTTGCGCGACGAAAGCGATCGCCATGGCATGCGGGTGGTGATCGAGCTCAAACGCGACGCCTCATCCCAGGTCGTGCTGAACCAGCTCTATCGGTTCTCCGAACTGCAAACCAGTTTCGGCGTGAACATGCTGGCGCTGAATGGCGGCCGCCCCGAGCTGATGAACCTGAAGGAGATGATCGCCGCCTTCGTGCTGTTCCGCGAAGAAGTGGTGACGCGGCGGACGCGGCACGATCTGGCCAATGCGCGCGAGCGCGGCCATGTGCTGGTGGGATTGGCGATCGCGGTTGCGAACATCGATGCGGTGATCGCGCTGATCCGTGCCGCGCCGGATGGGGCGACCGCAAAGGCACAATTGATGGAGCGCGCCTGGCCCGCGTCCGAAATCGCACCGCTGGTCAAGCTGATTGCCGATCCCCGCCATCAGGTAGCGCCGGACAACACCATTCGGCTGACCGAGGAGCAGGCCAAGGCGATCCTTGAAATCCGACTCCAGCGATTGACTGCGCTCGGCATTTCCGAAATTTCCGATGAAGTCGGAAAGCTCGGCGCCGCCATTACGGATTATCTCGACATTCTACGTTCGCGCCCGCGCGTGCTGGCAATCGTAAAGGACGAGCTGGCGGCGGTGCGCCGGGATTTTGCCACTCCGCGGCGGACCGAAATCGTCGACGCCGAAATCGAAGTCGAGGATGAGGACCTCATCGAGCGCGAAGATGTCGCTGTCACGGTGACCCATGCCGGCTACATCAAGCGCACGCCGCTGGCTGAATATCGCGTGCAGGGCCGCGGCGGAAAAGGGCGCGCCGGAATGGCAACGCGCGAAGAAGATTTCGTCACCCATATCTTCGCCGCCAATACACATGCGCCGCTGCTGTTCTTCTCATCGACCGGCATGGTGTACCGGCTGAAAGTGTGGCGGCTTCCCGAAGCGCGGATTCAGGGCCGCGGCAAGGCCATGGTGAATCTGCTCCCCTTGCAGGAAGGCGAGCGCATCACAACAGTTCTGCCATTGCCCGAAGATGAATCGACCTGGGACCGTTTCCAGGTGCTGTTCGCCACCAAGTCCGGCGATGTGCGCCGCAATGAGCTTTCGGATTTCGCCAATATCCAGAAGACCGGTAAAATCGCCATGAAGCTGGAGGCGGGCGACGGCATTGTCGGCGTACAGCTGTGCGGGCCGAAGGACGATGTGCTGCTGACCACAAGGCGGGCGAAATGTATCCGTTTTGCGATTACCGACATTCGCGTTTTCAAGGGACGCGAATCCACCGGTGTGCGCGGGATAAAGCTTTCGGAGGGTGATGAAGTCGTCAGCGTGGCCTTGCTCGCGGGCAGCGATACAACTGTTGCGGAGGCGCGTGCCTTTCTGCGTCAGGCCAGCGCGGCACGCAAAGCGCAGGACGGAATGGCGGCCGAGGATGCCGAAGCTGGCGGCGAGGATGCCGCGGATGAAACCGAGGAAGCCGGCGAGGAAGCCGTGCTATCGCCGGAACGCTATGCCGAATTGGGCGCCCGCGAACAATTTGTCCTTGCGGTCAGCGAGGAAGGTTTTGGCAAGCGCACCAGTTCCTATGAATATCGCACCATGGGCCGTGGCGCGCAGGGCGTCGCCGCAATGTCGATGAAGGGCAAAAACAACGCGCTCGCGGCTGCTTTCCCGGTCGAAGAGACCGATCATCTGATGCTGATCACCAAC
>JAGWSK010000371.1 GCA_028869355.1 Alphaproteobacteria bacterium
GGGCGCGCTGTTCCGCAGCCGCGATTTTCAGAGCAACGAGACCGAGCTGGTCGTAATGGTCACGGCCTATCTGGTGAATCCGGTGGCGCCCAGGATGCTGGCCGGGCCTGACGATGGATACGCTACGCCAAATGATCTGGAAACGATCGTGCAGGGACACTTGAACGCGGTTTACGGCAATGCCCCGAAACCCGCCGCCACCGCGCTCGACGCCAAGTCGCTGGGTTACATCATCCAATGAGGGATAGGAACATGCGGAAAGTGACACGTTTGCTGCAGGCGAGCGCGCCCATGAGCGCTTTGGTCCTGATTGCATGCGCGCATCCGGTCGCCGGACCGGAAGATGCATTGTCGCCCGAACAGCGCTTTGCAATTTCCGTCGAGCCGCAGATGCAGACCTATCGCGTGCCCTTTGAGTCCGGCGCCGAGCCCGACCCGGTCATCGAGCGCGAGCTCAACGGCATCGGCCGCGATTACCTTGAGAATGGCGCCGGTACCATTGCGGTTTCGGCGGCGCCGGAAAATGCAGGCGCGGCCGAACGGATCGCGGGAGAGCTTTCCGGATTTGGTGTTCCACGCAACAGGATTATGGTCGTTCCCCCAGGGGTGGCCGATATTCCGGGTACGGTCGCAATTGGCTATGTCCGCTACCGGGCGGTTTCGCCCGCCTGCGGCGATTGGTCGGAAAATCTCGCTGTGAGCCATGACAATCGCCCATCGTCCAATCTCGGCTGCGCGACGGAGCACAATATTGCGGCGGAGATCTCAGATCCGCGCGATCTGGCCACGCCGGAACCGCAGGGGACAGAGGATGCCGAGCGGCGGCTGACGGTTCTCGGCAAGTACCAGCAGGGTGGCAACACCGGAGCAATGAGATCGCTGGGCCCGGCAGAACAATCAGGCGCAGTGACGGCCATCGGAAAAGGCGGTGGTGGAATGTAACAGGGCATTGCGGGAGCAACGAAGCTGCCATTTGGCGCTCCCCTTTCCCGCCGGCGCCGTCCAGACAAGGCGGCAGAGTCGAACTGATGCAGGCAATGATCAGTGCGCAAGGCGCGCAGGCCTTTCCCTCGGTGGGAGAGGAAATGATTATCAAAGAGGTTAGTGACCATGACGGGGAGCAATTTGGCCGAGGCGCTCGGCGGCAGGACCGAACCGGAGATTGCCGGATGTGAACACCCGATACCGCGCATCACCATTGCAGCGTTCTGCAACGGGGCGGATATGACTTCGGCGATGCAAAGCGCGGCTGCCGACCGGCGTCTCGCCAAAACGCATTTTTCGCTACATCAGGGCGGCGCTCGCGAAGCTGCGGCACACTTCACGCAAAATCCCACGCCGGATTTGTTGTTGGTCGAGACTGTCAGCGCGGCAGATGCCGTGCTTTCGGAATTGGACGAACTCGCGCAGGTATGCGACGAATCAACAAAGGCGATCATCATCGGCCGCAACAATGACGTGCAGCTATACCGGAAATTGATACGCAGCGGAATTTCGGAATATCTGCTGGCGCCGGTCACGCCGCTGCAAATCATCGAAGCGATTTCCCATCTTTACACGGATAAGGCGTCGGTGCCCCTCGGCAAGCTCGTGGTATTCGCCGCAGCACGTGGCGGCGCCGGATCATCGACGCTGGCGCATAATTTCGCCTGGTCGGTTGCGAACACGATGAAGATTCATACCGCGCTCATCGACGTCGATGTCGCCTTCGGCACCGTCGGCCTGGACTTCAATCAGGAACCCTCGCCTGGAGTTGCAGAGGTACTCGCGTCGCCCGACCGCATCGATCAGGTGCTGTTGGAGCGCCTGCTGCTCAAATCCGGCGAGTACCTGTCATTGCTGACGTCGTCCGCCTCGCTGGAACATGATGATAATTTTCAGCCGGCTGCGGTCGAGACTCTGATCGACATGGCACGCGCGATGGCGCCCTGCGTCGTCGTCGACCTGCCCCATGTCTGGAATATCTGGACGCGTCACACGCTGCAACGCGCCGATGATATTGTGATTGTCGCGACCCCCGATCTGGCGTCGCTGCGCAATTGCAAGAATCTGATGACAATGGCGCGGTCGCGGCGCGCGAACGATTCGCCGCCGCGACTCATCATCAACCAGGCCGGAATACCGAAACGGAAGGAAGTCCCGCTGAAGGAGTTTGCCACAACCGTCGGTCAGGAACCCGAACTGGTACTCAATTTCGATCCTCCCTTGTTTGGGCTGGCCGCCAATAACGGTCAGATGCTGGCAGAAGTTCAGCCGAAGAGCCGCGCTGCCGAAGGAATGCGCCAGCTCGCCCAAACCATCACCGGCAAGCAAATGAAGGCACCTGCGAAAAGCAGCGGACTTCCGCTGCCGTTTTTGGGATTGAAGACGGGCTAATTTGATGTTTGGCAAGCGGTCTGTAGCTACTGCGACATTGCAACTGGCCTCAACCGGTCCCGGGCTGGAGCGCGCTCCATCGGACTCGGAAGTGTCCGCACCGGGGAAGCCTGGTGCAGCCAATTCCGCTGCGGCGGGTGCGGCCGCCGGGCAAACCCCGGAACGCGACAGCGGCCGCGAAGAAATCAAGACGGTGGTTTTCAACGCACTGATCGATGCGATCGATCTGTCGCGGCTGGCCACGCTTGATGCCGAATCCGGCCGCGAGGAAATCCGCGAAATCGTCAACGAAATCGTTGGCATCAAAAGTATCGTCATGTCGGTTGCCGAGCAGGAACAGCTGGTCACCGACATCTGCAATGATGTGCTGGGCTATGGCCCGCTGGAGCCGCTGCTGGCGCGCGACGATATCGCCGACATCATGGTGAACGGCGCCTCGCGTGTATTCATTGAAGTCGGCGGCAAGGTGCAGCTGACGGGTATCCGCTTTCGCGACAACCAGCAGCTTTTGAACATCTGCCAGCGGATTGTCAGCCAGGTCGGCCGGCGTGTGGACGAGAGCTCGCCAATCTGCGACGCGCGTCTGGCCGATGGCTCGCGCGTTAACGTGATTGTCCCGCCGCTGGCGCTGGACGGGCCGACACTGACCATCCGCAAATTCCGCAAGGACAAATTGAAGCTGACGGATCTGGTCCGGTTCGGATCGATTACTCCGGAAGGGTCGCGGTTGCTCGCGGTGATCGGGCGCTCGCGTTGCAACGTCATCATTTCGGGCGGCACAGGCTCGGGCAAGACCACACTGCTGAATTGCCTGACCGCCCATATCGACGAAGACGAGCGGGTGATCACCTGCGAGGATGCCGCCGAACTGCAATTGCAGCAGCCGCATGTGGTGCGGCTGGAGACGCGGCCTGCCAATGTCGAAGGCCATGGCCAGATCACCATGCGTGACCTGGTGAAAAACTGCCTGCGCATGCGGCCGGAACGCATCATCGTGGGCGAGGTGCGCGGCCCGGAGGCATTTGACCTGCTCCAGGCGATGAATACCGGTCACGACGGGTCCATGGGCACCATCCACGCCAACTCGCCGCGCGAAGCCCTGTCGCGTCTGGAATCGTTGATCACCATGGGCGGCTACAGCCTTCCATCCAAGACGATTCGCGAGATGATCGTCGGTTCGGTCGACGTGATTGTTCAGGCCGAGCGCCTGCGTGATGGCTCCCGGCGCATCACCAGTGTAACCGAAGTGGTCGGTTGCGAGCAGGACGTGATTACGACCCAGGATTTGCTGGTCTACCAGATCGAGGGCGAGGACGAACATGGCCGCATCCGCGGCAAGCATGTGGGTACCGGAATTGTGCGGCCGGTGATGTGGGATCGGGCGCGCTATTTCGGACTGGAGCGCGATCTGTCCGATGCGCTCGATACCGCACAGGCGAACGGTTGATCGAGGCAAGTCCGGCGCGATGACGACCTTTCTTGCAGGCGTACTGCTGATCATTTCCCTGTGCGCGATTGCGTTCACATTTTTATGGTCCGACGACGCGCGCAGCAAAAAGCGCGTGGCTGCGATCCGCGGTGAGGGCGGCAGCGCCGGGGCGTTGGATCCCGAACGCCGGCAGCGCAATGCGCTTGAAGATGTGCGTGAAGCGAAAGCACAGGCCAAACGTGCCGATCTGCAGAAGCGGATCGAGCGGGCGGGGCTGACGATAACCGTCAGAAACTACTGGGTCGCGTCGGGGATATCGGGAGTGGTCGCCGCCTTTGTGTCGTTGCTGTTCGTGCATTCCATCATCGCGTTTGTGCTGGCAGGCTTTGCCGGCGGTTTAGGTCTCCCGCGTTGGGTGCTCACCTTCCTTACCACCCGGCGGGAACAGGCATTCACCCGCGAATTCGCGCCCGCGATGGATGCGATCGTGCGCAGCGTCAAATCGGGCCTGCCGGTGATCGAAGCGCTGAAGCTGGTGGCCACCGAGATTCCGCAACCGGTCGGCGGCGAATTCCAGCTTCTGACGGACAGCCTCAAGGTGGGGCTGACTATGGAGCAGTCAATCCGGCGCATGTATCAGCGCATGCCGACTCCGGAAGTGAATTTCTTCGGCATTGTGATGTCGATGCAGTCGAAATCCGGCGGCAATCTTTCGGAAGCGCTGGGCAATCTCGCCGGCGTGCTGCGCGACCGCAAGCGGCTGAAAGACAAAATTCGCGCCATGTCGTCGGAGGCCAGAACCGGCGCCGTGATCATCGGTTCGATGCCACCGGGTGTGATGTTGCTCGTCTATGTCACAACGCCCTCGTATATGGCGCCGATGTTTTCTACCGAAATCGGCAATGCGCTCCTGGTCGGCTGCGTGGTGTGGATGGGCATCGGCACATTGGTAATGAAGAAGATGATCGCGATGAAGTTCTGACGCCATGGACCAATATATTCATCTCCTGTTCGAACCGGAAATCGTGGTCACATCGCTGGCGGCGGTTGCGGCTTTTGCCACCATTGTGACGCTCGGTCTGCCTTATATGAGCTCCGACCGCCTCATTCCACGGATGAAGTTTGTGGCAACCGAACGGGCGGATCTGCGCCAGAAACATTTCGATTCGATTTCGCGCGCGCCGCGTGCGGGCCAGACCCACTCCGCACAAGTCAGCTTCATGCGGCAGACCCTCGACGTCCTGCAACTTGAACGATTTGTGGCCTCGGAAGGCATGAAGGAAAAACTCGCCCGCGCCGGCCTTCGCGGTTCGGGACCGCTGATCACCTTCATGTTCTTCCGCTTTGCCGGCCCGCCGTTGGTGTTGGGAGCTGCCCTCCTCTGGTTGTTTGGTACTCCCAATCTGAACTGGCCACTGAACGTAAAAATCCTCGCCGCCGCCGCTTCCACGCTGTTCGGCTACTATCTGCCGGATCTTTATGTCACCAATCGCATTCAGGCGCGGCGCGCATCGATCATGCGCGCATTTCCCGATGCACTCGATCTGCTGCTGATTTGTGTCGAGTCGGGCATGTCGATCGAGGCCGCCTTCGGCCGGGTCGGGCATGAAATCGGCGTTCAATCGGTCGAGCTTGCGGAAGAGCTGGCGCTGACGACGGCGGAGCTGTCCTATCTGCCGAACCGCAGGCAGGCATTTCAGAATCTCGCCGACCGCTGCGGTCATAACGGTGTGAAGGCGGTCTCGGCGGCGCTGATCCAGTCGGAAAAATATGGAACACCGATGGGCCAGGCGCTGCGGGTGGCGGCGCAGGAAAACCGCGAAATGCGGATGTCGGAAGCCGAACGCAAAGCAGCAGCGCTGCCATCCAAACTGACCGTCCCGATGATCCTTTTTTTCCTGCCCTGTCTGTTTGTCGTCGTCCTCGGCGGGGCGATGCTGAAAATTTTCGGCTACGCGAAATAGAGCTTGCCGCCGACAGCGAGGCGTGGGCGAACAGGGAATCGCTCCGAGGCTCCGCCTGCTGCCGGAAATTTTGCAAGCGGGCGGGCAGCTGATGATCCCCAACGATAAAAGCGGGTTAAAGGGAATTTACGATTTGTCGCTCTCAAATTTCGCGTAGACGAAAATTTTCAGCATTGCACCGCCGTCGGCATTCGACATGCGCGAATTCCGGTTCATGGGTTCTTTAAGAAAATTGAAACCGCTGTTGTGATAAACCCACCACGGTTTGAACACAGGAACCAGCCATGATTGTCATCGCGATGGCATCCCAGAAAGGCGGATCGGGCAAGACCACGCTCGCTGGGCATCTTGCGGTCGAGGCGGAGAAATCGGGCGCAGGTCCGGTCACTCTGGTTGATACCGATCCACAGGGTTCTCTGTCAAAATGGTGGAATGCCCGCGCGGCGAGCACTCCGAATTTCGCCAAGATTGGACCGTTACAACTGGAAGCCGCGCTCGGCGAGCTGAAACGGGCGGGGACACGGATCGCGATCGTCGACACGCCGCCCGCCGTTTCCGAATCCATTATGATGGTGATCGAGCATTCTGATCTCGTGATTGTGCCGACGCGGCCGAGCCCGCACGACCTTCGCGCAGTGGCCGCCACCGTCGATATGGCGGAGCGTTTCAGCAAGCCGCTGATTTTCGTCATCAATGGGGCAACGCTGCGTGCGCGCATCACGGGCGAGGCCGCCGTTGCCCTGTCGCAGCACGGCGTCGTTGCGCCCGTGAACCTCCATCACCGGGTTGATTTTGCAGCCAGCATGATCGATGGACGAACCGTCGGTGAAGCTGCTCCAAAATCTCAGTCATCGCGTGAGGTGGCCGATCTTTGGGCTTATATTCAGGGCCGGCTCGCGCGCCTGGTAAAGGACGCAAGTTTGATTCCCGAATTCCAACCGCAGTTCCCGCTGGCCGGGATCACCGCCGGCACGGCAGTTGAAGTTGAGGATCAGCCTGAGGTCAGCGGCGGCAGATTACCAGCCATCACCAGCGACCCGTTCAGCCCAGTGGCCCCCGCTCAGCGCACAAGCGATGGCGGCGTCACTGGTAGTGACAGTATCCTTGTTCATGCCGGGATTGAGCCAGCAAACGACTTACAACAGCAGAAACCCGCGCGCGGACCTGCACCGTTCGCCCGTCCGGGACCCGGCGGCAGGGTGTTTGGCCGCCGGCAAAGCTTGGCATCAACAGGATAGAACAAAGTGAGTGCTGTTAATTTTGCGAGTCTGACGGCTGGTCTGCTCGCCCGCAAGGGCGAGGCCGAACCGTCGCCGGTCATGCCATCGGAGGTATTCCCCTTTGCGCAACGCGTTGCGCCTGCTCGGGTTGACGCGCTTATTCCTGTGGGGCCAACGCCTCAACGCAAGCGGCGCGAATTGCCCGCTGAGTCCACAGTCGCCGATATATCGGCAAAACCGCGCCGGATGTTCGTGCAGCTATCGGCGAAGGAATACGAGGCTCTGGGTTTGGTAGCGGTCAAAAGAGGCACCACGCCGCAGCGTCTGCTGCGCAAGGTGCTCCACGACTTTCTCGTTGTATTCATCGAGGAGTGCGACGGCTCCTGCCCTTGCATCCGA
>JAGWSK010000372.1 GCA_028869355.1 Alphaproteobacteria bacterium
AGCGGTCTCAACAGCAAATTCTGTGACTTCTCCAGTCACGTGCTCGCTCCCACTGGCCAGCGCCGGCATCACTCGAAATATCGTCCGGGCGCGTAATACATGCCGACATCGACGCGCACCGCGGCGGGCTGCGCAAAAGCCCCGGCCGTCAGAAGTGCCGATAGATCCGCTGCAAAAAGCAGGACACTGTTTTTCTTCACGCCGGTTTCTCCGCACACGCCCGCCGCGAACGAACAGCTACACCATGCCTTCGTGCCGCAGGGTGACCATGCTGTGACATTTTCCTAAGATGACGTAAGCACTTAGCGACTTTCCGTGAATCTTTCTTCGTGAATTTTTTTTAATCGGAGCGTCTGTCTCACGCGAAATCGAGGGGTCACCCGCCTTCGAGCCGGCGATATGCTTCGGAATGCTTTAGCCCCGCTGCCGGAAGCATCCGGACATTTCGACTCAAATTCGAACTATCGAGCGAAAAAGAATCAGGGGATCGCGTTGAATTTTATGGTGACCGCGAAGCCGCCCTCATTACGATTGCAGGCGGAAATCGTTCCCGCCAGCGCTTCGACGTTTCTGCGGGCAATCCACAGACCCAGTCCATAATGCTGCTCCGCCCGCCTGGCCGCATTCTGATCCTCGGCGCCACCACGCGCCGAAAAATTCCGCTCAAAAATCCGTGGAAGATCCTGTTCGCCAACTCCGGGGCCGGTATCGGCGATAACCAGATTTGCAAAGCCATCTGCAATCGTCAGGCTGACGGAAATCACACCTCCGGGCGCGGTAAAGCTGGATGCATTCTCCAGAAGATTTTCAACGATCGATTCAATGGCCTCATCGGCTCCATATATATGCACATTCGGTTTGACGGTGAGCCGCAGATTCTTTCCTTCGAGCGCAATCGTTGGTTCGTATGCGGATATAAGCTGCACCAGCGAGGCAGAAAGATTGATCCGGCGCAGATTGGGGTAGATCGCCTCGACACTGGCCTGCTCCAGATCCCGCGCCGAAGATACCAGGGAATCGAGCCGTACGGCCGAATGTTCAATCAATTCCAGGCTGCGTTGGGCGTGGGGATGGGACGACAATATCAAAGCGCGCCGTAACGGCTCGAGCGCCTGGGCAATGACCGCGAGCGGCGCTTTCAATGCATGGGCGTTCTCTTCCGCAGCCTGCAAAATGAGCTTCTTCGATTGCTTCAACGTCGCGACCAGCGAATCGAAATCATCGGCGACGCCTGTCAGCTCCGGAATGGTATTCATCTCGCGGAACGAAATTCCCCCTGCGCGATCGAGACGTATCGACCGGGCGACGCTGCGGAATCGGCTGAGATTCCGCCAGATGTCCCACAACAGCCATGCAACGATCAGGGCGCTCAGCAGATATATCAGCGCGGCTACCGGAATTTCCGCCGATCGCCATACGGGTACGCCGATCATGTTGTTGATGGCAAACTGCGTCTGCTGGGTGGTGGTGACGACCCAGCAATTTCCGCCAATATGCAGCGAGCGCATCGAGGTCAAAATTTCCGGACGTCCGGCAGGATTGGTGAAGCGGACGGTGTTCCCAGATTCGCCGTCACAACTCGGCGCCATCCGGTCGAACAATCCGAGCCTGATCAGCAGATCGCGTTCCTGCCTGAGGTAACCAGCCGCAACTGCCGGAGCCGAGGCGACATACAGAAAATTCTCCGCTCCTGTCGCCTGTGCCGGACGCACGAGAACTCTGACGGCCACTCCCTCGGGCACGACGTCGTTCAGCGCCGCCTGCAGAGTCTCAGGCGTCTCCTGTGCGAAATGCTCGAGATGCGGCCGCAGCACCGAGGCGATCAGATCTCCCTGAACCTCGAATTCCCGCTGCAGCAACTGGCCCTGCTGCGCATCGCCGATTTGGACCAGCCGGTACAGTATTATCGGGACGGCGAGAAAGATGAGTGACAGCAGTGCGATCTTGATGGCGACTGAGCGGTAAATTGCGATCGTGCGGGCCGCCAATCGCGACCATCTTGTCAGCTGCGGCAACAGTGCGCGGAATGTCTCCCGTCGTGCGGTTTTCCGGATGAATCCCGCAACCAAACCAGCGAAGAATGTCTCAGCGTATCTTGCGATTTCCCTGAATCGCAAAAACGCGCCGGTCCTTTGCAATAGGGGCGTTTTCTGCGCCGGGTCGGCGGAAAATGCGTCAGGAAGCACCGGCTTCGCTCCAGCGGTAGCCAAAGCCGGGATAATTTTCGATTTGCGAAAATCCCGAGTCCAGATCGCGGAATTTCTGCCTTATGCGCTTGATGAACGCCCGCACATTGGCGCGATAACCCACATCACCCGCCCCGGCCGCAAAACCTTCACCATGCACGACATCGTAAAGTTCGCGATAGGAAACATCCTGCCCGGCACGGGCGACAAGACACTCCACCATCTGGAATTCCGTCACCGTCAGGCCAATCGGGATGTTCTTCCACAGCGCGCGCATCGAACTGCAATACAGCTGAATATCGCCGACCGTCATGACCTGCGGTGACTGGCCCGACGCGATCCGCTGATCGCGCGACTTGCGGCCGCGAATAATCAGCTCGATGCGTCGAAGCAGAATCGAAAAACTCCGGGACTTCTCGACGAAATCGACCGCACCCTCGACCAATCCTGCTTCTTCATAGAACTGGTCGCTGAGAACGGTGAGGAACACCACCGGCACCTCGATGTTGCGCCTGCGCAAATTGCGCAGCACTTCGATGCCGTTCATTTGCGGCATTTTCCAATCGAGCAGGATCAGGTCCGGCACGCCGGACTTTCCAATCTCGCGGAGCATACCGGGCCCGTCGCCGTAACACTCGGTACTGAACCCCGCGTCGGCAAGATTTTGGCTCAGCGATTCACGGAACAAGTCATCATCATCGACCACTGCAATCCTGGTGGCGTTCATGGTGGCGCTGCTTCACGAAACGCGGCGGAAAGGATGCTATCGATGCAGGCATCTGCCGGCATCTGCATCTCACCGGAATTGTCCCGAAAGTCATATTTGAGCAGATGAAAAACCGTCGTTTTGATATCGGGGTAGAAAAACAGCCGCAGCGTGCAACCCGGTGGCGCATAGGTCCACACGACCGAAAGGTTCTCGTTATTGACCGAGTCCGGTGAACGGAACACATGCAGCACGGCGGTGAAATCGGATCCCAACAGGTCGCCTATTACGATTTTCGGTGGGCCTGGCGTTGGTGCTTCCTCTTTCGGCTTTGGCGGAGGTTGACGATTGGGACGTGGTTTGGGCGCCGGTGGCTGAACCATCGGCACAGGCGGTTCAACCGATGCCATCTCGGGTGGCATCGGTGGTGAAAGAGAAGCGACCTCCGGCATTGAGCCGGTCATGTTCGCGGGCATCGCGACTGAAGGTGGCACGGCGGGCGCAGGGCGGAAGCCCGTATTCAGTCCCAACGCCGCACAGCCGCAAAGCAACACAGCAAGCGCAAGTCCCGCGTGCTGGGGAAATCTGTACCTCCGGCCCGATTTCTGCCCGCTTATCCGGCCCGCATCGGACCAACTCGAATGCCTTCCCAGCGCCATCCTCGACCTGTGTTCCGGCCCTGGCGGGAAATCCCGCCGGCAATTGGCTTGCACCCCTCGATTATACAAGCTTGTCTTGTTTTTCTACTCACAAACAAGCCAATTGCCGGCGCCCTTGGCGGAAATAATATTCCGCCTCAGGACAGTTCGAGCAAGCACCTCACTTCGAGATTGGCCTCGCGTTCAAGTTCCTCGGCGCAAACTATAATCAGCGTCGCGGTTTGGCGGTCGCGGGAAGTGGAGGCGATTTTTTTCAGGCGCTCGGCACTGCTGCGCAGTGTCTGGACGTGACGTTCCGTGTCACCGACCAGGCGGGCAGATTTCCACATCATCGCGTGTTCCTTTCCGGTTTACGGAGAAGGCAGAAACAGTCCCGAGCGCCTTCATTGATCAGCCGCGTTCGCCTCGGGCCAGGCGGACCCGGTTTGCCGCTGCCTGTTCGGCCGCTTGGCGCTCAGCAGCGCGGCGCTGTTCATCGGCGAGGATCTGGTCGTGGATCTGTGCCGCACTTGCCGTCGCGGTTTGCGCGGCAGTTTGCGCTGCGGCGGCCACCGTCGTCGCCTGTGTTGCAGCATTGGTGGCCTGCTGGGCACTCGCCGAGGCAGCTTGCGCCGCGGTGAATGCGTCATCCGCCCGTGCCTGGGCCGCAGTCGCCGCCATTGCTGCGGCGTCCGCGGCCGCACGCGCTGCTTTGACATCATCGACTGAAGCGCATCCACTGGCCAGAACTCCTGCACAAACGAGTGCCGGCCAGATCATGCGGCGAGAAAATTGAGACATGAATTTACTCCCTTTGCTGACGTTCAAGTCGCAACAGGTAACACCAAACTGAGCGCGCGGAATCATCCTCCAGCCGATATCACAGAATTCGCACAGGCCTTTCGCGGTGCTTTCGACCAGTATGCAATGGGGTGGACCTGCATGAAGGACCTTCATTCGGTGAAAATGCATCATCGTAGACTCTGCGAACTCGGACCGGGGCGTGCGAGACTTCCAATCGCGCTCCGCGGCGCCATAATGGTCACCTCGCTGATTGCTGCCGGTTGCGCAACCGTGCCGGTCAAACCGGCTGCAACACCTACCCCCCTGATGATTCAGGCGGACGCATCAACACAAACCGTCCTGCGGCGGTTGATCCGGTCGCCGGCGATGGCCGGAAAGGCGCCGGATTCACTGCAGGCTTTCTATGCGCAGCGGGATTTCAAACCCGCCTGGACAGGCGATACGGACAGCGAAGCAAACGCAGCAGCGCTCCGCACGGTAATTGCCCATGCGCATGAACAAGGTCTGCGCGAAGGCGACTACAAACTTCCGCCGGCCGCAACACCCAAGTCCGGAGATCAGGCGGCGGCCTATGATATGGCAATGACCGCGGCCGCTTTGCGGATCGCGCAAGATCTTCAATTGGGCCGCGTGCCCCCGGGCGCGGTTTACAATGACGCAGTTTTTGCCGCCGCACCGTTTGACGCCGCAACAGAACTTGCCCAGGCGGCCGCAAATCATCACATCGTGGAATTCTACGCCGACCGGGTGCCGAAGGCGCCGGCGTACCGCGCACTGGAAAAGGCTTTGGCGCGATATCAGGACATCGCGGATGAAGGTGGCTGGCCCGCGCTGCCGCTCAAAGGGGAAATCCGCCTGGATTCAAAGGATGCCCGGCTGCCGGACCTGATCAAGCGCCTGGCCTCTGAGGACACGGATTTTGCAGCGATCGATCACCCTTCAGCGAACCAGATTCGCGATGCGGTCAAACGCTTTCAGGCGCGAAATGCTTTACCGGAAGACGGCCGGCCCGGGAACGCCACGATTGCCGTACTGAACATTACAGCCCAACAGCGTGTGCAACAAATCGCTGCGAATATGGAGCGCTGGCGCTGGCTGCCGCGCCCGTTGGAATCGCGATACATCGCGGTCAATGTGCCGGGGCAAACAGTAAAGTTCTTTCGCGACGGCAAAGCGGAACTCACTTCGCGCGTGGTCGTCGGCCGCAAAGCCAGCCCGACTCCGATCGCGCGGGCGATGGTTGTTGCCGCCGTCGTGAACCCGCCGTGGGACATTCCCGGCGACATCGCTGCGCGTGATCTGCTTCCGCATTTGCTCCAAAATCCGGATTATCTGCAGGCCAAGCGCATGGTCGTGACAAATGGTCCGCAAGGCGATCCGTATGGCCGGAAGATCAATTGGCGGAAAGTTATTCCGGCCGAGTTTCCCTATGCCATTCAGCAGCTCCCGGGACCGAGTGCCGCGCTTGGCGCGGTGATGCTGGATTCGCCAAATGATTTTGACGTCTATCTGCACGATACGCCCAACAAGCAGCTTTTTTCACTGACCGATCGCGAGATCAGCAATGGCTGCGTCCGGGTGCAGCAGATATTCCCGCTCGCCGCACTCGCACTGAAAGACGACGTGCAGCGGGGCACGGCCGCTCTGCAAAAGGAAGAGAAGACCGGAAAGACGCAGCGTCTGGCGCTGGACAAACCGCTGCCGGTTTATTTCCTCTACTGGACGGCGGTGGCCGGCGCGGACGGCGGTGTCGAATTCCTCCCCGACCTTTATGGCCGTGACGCGCCACTGATCACCGCGCTTAACGGCAAGGCTTCCGCGCAGCGCCTGGGTGAGCCACACCAATTGGCAATGCCTTCTGCATTGGCCATGCCTTCGGCACCGGTTATGCCTTCAGATGACGTGAGTCCGTAAGCGGGCACATTTCGGCGCGCAAAAATCTGCCGGTGATCCGGCACTTCTTCCCTGGTCAGCGGCAAGCCGTTTGCAGCCGCCGGATTGGCGATGCAGAATTGCCCGCCCGTCCGGAGAACGCCTGCAGATGAGCCCCGAGAACAATGATCTGCTTTGCCGCGTCGAAGGCGCAGCCCCGATGGGGCAAATCATGCGCCGGCATTGGCTTCCGGCGGCGCTCAGCGAAGAATTGGCGGAACGCGATGGCGATCCGGTACGCGTGCGGCTTCTCGGCGAGGATCTTGTCGCCTTCCGCGATTCAGACGGCAAGATCGGGCTGGTCGGCGAATTTTGCCCACATCGCAACGCGTCATTGTTTTACGGGAGGAACGAGGAATGCGGTTTGCGCTGTCTGTATCACGGCTGGAAAGTCGCGGCCGACGGCACCGTGCTCGAAATGCCATCCGAGCCGCCCGAACGGGCGATGGCGCGCAAGGTCAAACACAAGTCGTACCCGACACATGAGGCAGCAGGAATTGTCTGGGCCTATATGGGGCCGGAATCAGAAATTCCCGAATTCGAGCCGCCGGTGTTCCTGCCCGCGCCAGGTACGCGGATCGCGATCGGCAAAGTCGTCGTAAACTGCAACTGGGCGCAAATTCTTGAAGGCGCCATCGATTCTGCCCACAGCTCGACATTGCACGTTTCGGATATGCTTTCGGTGAGCGTCGATACCGCCCGGGCAACCGACGAGAAATGGCTGCGCCCATCGGGTGACAAGGCGCCCCGGCTGCAGGTGCAGACCACGGATTTCGGGTTTCGTTATGTCGCGATTCGCCGGCCCCTCGCCGATGCGGACATGCATGATTACATTCGCATGACGCTGTTCATCGCCCCTTACACGGTGCTGATCCCTCCACTCGACCGATATCGCGTCGCGCTGGTGCATGTACCTGTCGATGATACGCATACGGCCTTTCATTTCATCGCGTTCGGCTGCGATTCCACTCCGGACGAGGAGACGTGGCGGAAATTCCTTGCGCTGCAGCCGGGCATCGATGTTGACGAGAACTGGCGCAACCGGCGCAGCCGTTCGAACAATTATCTCCAGGATCGTGAAGCGATGAACAGAGGAAGCTGGACGGGCATATCCGGCATTCCGAACCAGGACATCGTCATGTGGGAGAGCATGGGACCGATTGCCGGCCGCAACAAAGAGCGGCTGGGCGCCAGCGATGTGGCGATCGTCGCATTCCGGCGACAGATGCTGGAGGCGGCGAGACAGATGCAGGCGGGCGGCTCAGCGATCGGCACAGGCCGTTCACGCACGCCACATGCGAGTCTCCGCTCGTTTGAGGGAATTGTTCCCAAAGGCACGGATTGGCGGTCGCTTGGAGCGATTGAGGCTGCCGAATAGCAGTTCCGTGCGAAACAGGTTGGCCTGATCGACGCAGGGCGAGTAAAATCGCCCTGCCCACCTGATCTTGGAGACCAGAATGAAAAATGAGGAATTTGGTGATGGTCCGCTGACGCGTCGCGATTTTGCCGTTGCGTCACTCGCTGCCGGCGCCATTGTGGCGGCGAGTTCTGCACAGGCTGCGGAGGGCGGTCTGGTTGAAACCGATGTAATGATCAAAACGCCGGATGGTAACTGCCGGGCGGCTTTCATTCATCCGCAAACCGGTTCTTATCCGGGCGTGATCATCTGGCCCGACGCATTCGGCCTGCGTCCGACCATGCGCGATTTCGGCCGCCGTGTCGCATCGGCAGGCTATTCCGTTCTGGTGCCCAATCCATTCTACCGTGTCACCAACCAAACGCCGGTTGTGCAAGACACTTTGCATTTCAATTTCGGCGATCAGGCGCAGATGGCAAAGCTCATGCCGCTTATGGGCTCCATCGGTGCGCCCGGCGCTGCCGAAAAGGACGCCGTGGCATTTGTCGCTTTCCTCGATTCGCAGCCGCAGGTGAACACGGCGAAAAAGATCGGCACGCAGGGTTATTGCATGGGCGGTCCGCTGACATTGCGTGCAGCGGCGGCTGTTCCCAATCGCGTCGGCGCAGGCGGTTCATTTCACGGCGGCGGCCTGGTCACCGATAATGCCAACAGCCCGCATCTGCTGGCATCGAAGATCCGGGCCAGGTTCTATTTTGGAATTGCTTCCAATGACGACATGCGCCAGCCCGATGCCAAGGATAAACTGAAGGCGGCTTTCGCATCCGCCGGCAATCCGGCCGAGATCGAAGTTTATAAAGAGAGACTACACGGCTGGACCGTGCCGGACATGCCGATGCAGCAACCGGCCATCTATCATATGGCGGACGCGGAACGTGCGTGGACGAAGCTGTTCGCGTTGTACAAAACAGCGCTCGCCTGATTTTCCGCAACGGTGCGTTTATCGGCGGCCCGGCGGAGTTCTCACCGGGCCGCTGTTATTCAGAATTCCATCAAGTCCCGCGCGATCACGACTTCGCCGGCAAAATACTTGCGCACACCTGCGGCAAAGCGGGAGTAGTCGTCATTCGGATCGGACGTGGCAAGGATGTGCGTGAGCACGACTTTCTTCACTCCCGCGCTCTGGGCCATTTTGCCGACTTCCTCGGGAGTAAGATGCTCTTCGGTCATGTGACGCATGAACGCTGCCTGCTCGGCGGGTGTCAGTTGCTGCCAGTCGCCGTTGCGGATTCGGCGCGCTTTTGCTTCTTCCGGCGAATTGACCTCGGAAACGAGCAGGTCCGCACCCTCGGCAAGTTTGGTCACGGCGTCGCTCGGCCCGGTATCGCCGGTCAGCACTATGCTGCGTCCCGCTCCTTCAAAGCGGTAGGCGTAGGATTTGAAGCGGCCATAGGCCGGCGTGCCGGGCGCGAAGTGGAAATGCGCATTCTCCACCGCGGTCACCGTCACATTGCCATCACGGTAAATCACTCCTGTCCCGACATCATGGCTCACAACCATGTCACGCGCCGGCTGTGTCTGCGTTCCTTCGCTGGTACGGATGTCGGAATTGACATTGAGATAGGCCATGATCGCCCGGGTTAGAATGTCAGTACCCGGAGGGCCATAAATCTCAACCTTACTCGTCCGGTTGGCGTCGAATTGCACTTGCAGCAGGCTCGGCAACCCGCCGGTGTGATCGCTGTGCGCATGAGTGATGAAAACCCTGCCGATATCGCGAATCCGCACGCCGGCGCGCGTCAAGCGGCGGACAACGCCGTCACCAGAATCGATCAGATAATAGGTGCCGTTGACAATCAGCAGGTTGGAATTTTGCGCGCGGCCGACGGTCGGATTGGGGCCGCTGCGCGTGCCGAGTGTGATCAGGCGCATGCCGGTTGGCGCAGGAGATGCAGTCGCGGCGCCTATGATTGCCGCGAGCACCAGCGCCACTGCGGTTGCCAATAGCCGTTGGCCAACCGCGCTCAACGTATGTTTACGAAACCGCGCCACGCCCGACGGCCGGCAGAACCGCGGGCACTACATGCTCGAAAGGGAGAAAAAGAACGCAAACAGCACGGTGAAAAGCACCAGCCCCGGGACAGAGAAAACCACAACATCACGTAGCGTAAACGGCTCCGGATTGGCAGCAGATGGATTATATTGGCCCAAGGTCTTCCTCCCGACGATAAAAAAGGTGCGGTGTCCGCCCGGATGGAGCGCAGAACTGCCTGAACTGTAGAGCATTTTCCAGTTTTTTCGAGTCGCAATGCGGCTGCGGCCGCGGCCAAGCCAGATGAAGCTACGCGCCACCGGCGCCGTTGTTCAGGCGTTCACGCAACTCCTTGCCGGTCCGGAAGAACGGCACGCGTTTTTCACCAACGGCAACCGCCGCCCCGGTTCGCGGATTGCGGCCCTGACGCGCCGGGCGCACTTTGACCGAAAAGGCGCCAAAACCGCGAAGTTCCACGCGGTCACCGCTCGCCAGAGCCGACGCAATTTCGTCGAGCACGGTCGACACAATGCGCTCCACGTCCCGGTGATAGAGATCAGGATAGCGTTCCGCCAGCCGCGTCACCAATTCGGATTTGATCATCTTTTCGCCCCCGGCATCGCAGGCATAGCCGCCGCCCTCCGGTTAAACTGCCAAACCTGGGACCCAACGTCAACCAGGGAAATCCCTTTAAGCTGCTCAGAAACAAGCCTTTTGGCGAAGTTCCCCGAACCTGAAATTGTTCTGGCGAAGGGATGCGGCGTGTACCTATTTGTATCACTCGTGTAAAATTGTGAGCCAATGACCACGGGAGGAGATCCATGCGTTCTGCATCGACGAAAATTGCACTGGCACTGCTGGCATCAGCCGCGATGGCCGCTGAAGCGCACGCGCAGGCCAGCTATCCTTGCGTCAACGACGGCGCCAATCCCTATCACCTCGCCGGCAATTGGGCGCAGACACCGCGCCCCTTCGGACCGGTTAATGCGGTAACGGTGGACTCGCGCGACAATATCTGGGCCTTCGACCGCTGCGGCGCGCAAGGCTGCTCCGCCAACAATATCGCGCCGATTTTCGAAATCGGCTCCAACGGCAAGACCATGAAGAATTTCGGCGCCGGCGAATTCGCCAGTGCACATGGCATTGCGGTGGACAAGGACGGCAATGTGTGGGGCGCCGATTTCCAGGCCAAGGATGGCAAGGGAATGCAGGTGATCAAGTTCTCCGCGGACGGCAAGGTTTTGCTCAAACTCGGCAAAGCGGGCCAGGCCGGGATGGGCAATGATGAATTCAATCAGCCGACCGGTGTGGCGCAGCTCTCAAACGGCGATATTGTCATCATCGAAGGCCATGGCTCGAAGCTGAACAAGTCGCGCGTCGACATTTACAATAAAGACGGCAAATATCTCACGAGCTTCGCCTCGCATGGCACCGGCGATGGACAATTGACCGAGCCGCATGCGGTCGCAGTCGATCGCCAGGACCATATCTATGTTGCGGATCGCACGAGCAACCGCATCAATGTTTACGACCGCAGCGGGAAACTGCTCGCCAGCTGGAAGCAGTTCGGGCGGCCCAGCGGCGTTTTCGTCGACAAGAATGACATGATCTATGTCGCGGATTCGCAGTCGAACGACAAAACCAATCCGGGCTGCAAAATGGGTATCCGCATCGGCAGCGTGAAGGATGGCAAAGTCATGTACTACATTCCGCCGCCGGCAGATGCCAGCGACAAGCTGCCTCCGCCGGAAGGAATCGCCGTGGATTCGCACGGCAATATTTACGCCGCCGCCGTCCAGAGGCAGGAAATCGAGAAATTCGTGAAATAATCAGTCCGGCCGAAAAGGCGCCCACGACAAGTGGGCGCCTTTTCAATTCAGGGAGAGCATCATGCGTGCCACACTCACCGCATTTGCCGTCGCACTGCTGGGTACAGCCGGTTTTGGAGATGCCGCCACGGCGCAGGACGCTCCTTGCGTCAATGATGCTCCCAATCCGTATCATCTGGTGAATGGCTGGGCGCACACGCCTCGCGCGTGGGCGCCCACCAATAATGTCTATGTCGACGCCAAAGACGATGTCTGGGTCATGGATCGTTGCGACGATAAAGGCTGTGTCAATTCCGCCAATTCGCCGATCTGGGAATTGTCGTCCGACGGCAAGGTTATGAAGAATTTTGGCGCCGGGCTGTTTGCCTTTCCGCACACCGTCAAGCCGGACGCGAAGGGCAATATCTGGGCGATCGATGGCGACGCGCGCGGCGGCAAGGGCGATCAGGTGTTCAAATTTTCTCCCGAAGGCAAATTGCTGCTGACGCTCGGCAAAGCGGGACAGGCGGGCACCGGTACCGATGTGTTCGATCGTCCAACCGGCATCGCGTTCGCACCCAATGGTGACATTTTCATTTCCGAAGGCCATGCGCCGGGCTTCGGCAACTCCCGCATCATGAAGTTCGACAGCAATGGCAAATTCATCGAAAGCTTCGGCCATCTCGGATCCGGCGATGGTGAGTTGAAAGGCCCGCATGTGCTCGCGTTCGATTCACAGGGCCGGCTGTTCGTCGCCGACCGCAGCAACAGCCGCGTCGTGATCTTCGATCAGGACGGCAAATTCGTCGCGGCGTGGAAGCAGTTCGGGCGCCCCAGCGGTATCTTCATCGACCGCAATGACGTGCTGTATGTGTCGGACTCCGAATCCGAAAATGCACCCGGCAAAGATACGAACAATCCTGGCTGCAAGCGGGGCATTCGTGTCGGCAGCGCCAGGACCGGCAAGGTCGATTACTACATTCCGCCGCCACCGGTGTCCGATCCGAAGTTTCCGCCCCCGGAGGGCGTCGCCGCGGATTCGCATGGCGATATCTATGCCGCCGCGGTCCCGGCCCGAAGCGTCTACAAATACGTCAGGAATTAATGATACTCCCGGCTTTAAGTCCGGGACGGTTGAGAGGCTGCAAGCGCACTGTTCAGTGAACGGAGCAATTCTGCGCGCCACCAGCCATCATCAACGGAATAGGCGGTCGCCACGCTGGGATCATTCATTTCGCCCTCAATCCAGTGCAGGGCGCGGCTCTGTTGCCACACATCTCCGCGGTGGAATGCATCCAGTGTGGCAATTAAAAGCCAGGGCAATTTGATCTGCACCCAATGATCGAAATAGACACGGTTCGCTGTGTGTAATTCGACGTAATTCTTCTCCCCGTCCGACACCAATACTTGCCGGCGGGGCAATCGATCCAGCCATTGCTGATCCAGATTGTCGGTCGCGAGCACATTGGAGACATGCAGCGCGTGAAGCGCGACACCGGAGATGCTTTCGGATTCTGTACCGGCCGCGAGATTCGGATAATTCTTCCAACGCGCCGGACTGCTCATATGCTGCACGAGCCAGTTCGCGCCGAGAATGATCGATTGATCCACTGCGGGCATTCGGTCCGGCGGTATCAGTTTGCGGCGTTTTTGCTCGGCAAGACCCAATATTGCCCATGCCGTGCTATAAGTGGAAGCGAGGCTCTCGGAGTCGGATGTCCCGAGAAAAGTTGCCCACCACCCGTCATTCCTGTTTTGGTGTGAAAGCAGAAAATCCAGTTCCTCCGGCGTCGCCGCGATTCCGAGCTGCGCCAACGCAGCCATTACCCAACCTGAAACGACAATGCATGGCTCCGTATCCGGTGAGTTTGGTATTTCAGCCCAGCAGGCGCGGCCGCACAGTGGAGAGCCATTATTCCGTATAAATGGCACGACGATATTCGTATCGACGTGCTCGCCTCCGAGGCCAAATATTGCCTGTGCCGTAGACCACGGAGTGCCGCGAACGTTGTCGAGCTTTGCTGGCAGCAGGTCGCTCTGGATCGTTTGGACAAGACGCGCCTGATTACGTGCAATCGTATCATACAGACTGTGCCGCACCGGCAGCGGCTCCGCGCCCCATAATATCAATCGCGAGAAGACGTCGGCTTCCGACCAGGTCCCTTGTGCAGTGGCGGGATATTTCGCGATCGAGCCTGCAAGCACGATGATCGCAAGCAGAGCGGCTCTCGCCACCCAGGACGCGGCCATCACCCGGGACCATACCGGACTGATGACGGATTCGGTCAACTGATCAAGATAATCGCGCAACCCTGCCATGTCGCAATCCCCATGACGAAGTGCGTACGTAATTCCGGAAGAATGCACCCGCGAAGCGGCTTTGGCAAAAGCATTGTGACCGCACTTGCAAACACGCCGCTACCGCCAGTGTCACTAGAAGATCAGAGCAGTAAGGGCTTGCTGCGGGGCGGGCGGACTGTCGTCAGCCGGGGATGCGTGGGCGGCGCGCGCTGGGCGCGCGTGCACAGGCGGAATCGATCTCATCCGGACCTGAGACAGTAACTTCCAGATCGGCGAGCCGCCCATTGTGGATTCCGTAAATCCACCCGTGTACGGCGAGCCTTTGCCCGCGGCGCCATGCGCGTTCCACAATGGTCGTCTGGCAGACGTGACGAACCTGCTCAATGACATTGATCTCGCACAGCTGGTCTACACGGTCGCGGTCGGATAGCGCCGAAAGCTCGGCGCGATAACGCGCGGCGACTTCGGATAGCGGGTAAAGCCAGTTGCCGATCAGGCTGGTTTCGCGCGGTTGCAGCGCAGCCGTGACACCGCCGCAGCCGTAATGACCGCAGACGATGATGTGCCGCACCGCCAGCGTTGCGACGGCATATTGCATCACCGCAAGACAGTTGAAATCGACATGCATCACCTGATTGGCAACATTGCGGTGCACGAAGACTTCGCCCGGCAGGACATCGATGATCTCGTTCGCGGGCACCCGGCTATCGGAACAGCCGATCCACAGGACTTCCGGCGACTGCTGTGCCGCAAGGCGTTCAAAAAAGCCGGGGCGGTCTTTGGCCATGCGCGCCGCCCATTGGCGATTGTTTTCCAGCAGGCGGGAAAGCGTCGGATCGTGGCATGAGCCGCTCATGACGGTGCAATAAACGCAATTCACCGTACGGTCCAATCGGGCGGCGGACTGTCTCCGGCCCGGGCGGCAGCACGCGACACCTGGCGTCACGGGAACATCGCTTGACACAGGCCCCCGGCTCAACGCTGAATTGCGGAGGAAACGCCCGGATAAAAATATGATGACCGCCATTGACGCAGGCCGACGCGGAAGCGATTTCGCGCCGGCCGGACTACTCGACCGAAGCCGAATCATCGCCCGTCCGGGATTCAATCGCTGGCTGGTGCCGCCCGCAGCGCTTGCAATCCATCTGTGCATCGGCGTGGCCTATGGTTTCAGTGTGTTCTGGCTGCCGCTGTCGAAAATGCTTGGCCATGACTGCGTGGGCATGTCACTCGGCCAGGCACTTGTCACGACAACCTGCGACTGGCGCATCTCCGATCTCGGCTGGATGTACACGCTGTTCTTTGTCGTTCTTGGCTTGTCGGCGGCAACCTGGGGCGGCTGGCTGGAACGCGAAGGGCCGCGCAAGGCCGGATTTGTTGCCGCGCTGTGCTGGAGTGGTGGCTTTGTTATTTCAGCGGTGGGAATTATCGAGCATCAGCTCTGGCTGATGTGGGTTGGCTCGGGATTGATCGGCGGCATCGGACTCGGGCTCGGCTACATTTCGCCGGTTTCAACCCTGATCAAATGGTTTCCAGATCGCCGTGGCATGGCGACGGGCATGGCGATCATGGGTTTCGGCGGCGGGGCCATGATCGGCGCACCGCTTGCCAACCTGCTGATGCAGAATTTCAAGAGCCCATCCGGTCCCGGCGTGTGGCAGACATTCCTGGTGATGGGCGCGATTTATTTTGTCTTCAT
>JAGWSK010000373.1 GCA_028869355.1 Alphaproteobacteria bacterium
GACGAAACCTGTGGGCCACGGCACCGGCCTTGGGCTTTCGACGGTTTATGGCGTGGTGAAGCAGACCGGCGGGTTCATCAATGTGACCAGTGAGACGGGCGCCGGCACCGTCTTTTCGATTTACCTGCCGCGCTATCTTGGTCCCATCACGGTGGAAGACAGCGCCGATGAAATGGAAAAGCTGGGGACGCGCGACATTACCGGCCAGGAGACGATTCTTCTGGTCGAAGACGATGAAGCGGTACGCAGCTTCGCGGCGCGCGCGCTGAAAATGCGCGGTTATACCGTGCTCGAAGCTGCAACCGGCGAGGCGGCGCTGGAACTGGTACGCGGGTATCCGGCAGTCATCCACCTGCTGGTCACCGATGTGGTGATGCCGAACATGGACGGGCCGACGCTCGTGCGCGCCGTGACGCGCCAGCAACCCTGCATTCAAGTGATTTACATGTCCGGCTATGCCGAGGATGTTTTCCGGCGCGTCGGCGAACGCACCGAAGACATGCATTTCCTGCCCAAGCCCTTCGGCATCAAACAATTTGTGGCCAAGGTCAAAGAGGTGCTTTCCGGTGCGTCACCCACGCACCAGCCTCCGATCGAAGTCCAGGCACTCGCGGCGGTGCTCGCTGATCCCGCGGCCGGCGCGGAATGAGCGGCGCTCTGCTAACCCGCGTAAGATGATTCGTTTTTTGAAGAGCCGTTCCAGGAGAATCACATGGCGTCATCGGTGAAGGACATGATGGCCGAGGCCAACCGCGAGGTTCCAAAATTGACGCCGCAGGAGGTGCGCGAGAAAATTCGCAGCGGAAACGCACTGCTGGTCGATGTGCGCGACGGAACCGAGGTCAGGGACAGCGGCAAGATTCGCGGCGCAGTGAATGTCGCGCGCGGCATGCTGGAATTCCGCGCCGACCCCGAAAGCCCTTATCATGATCCTGCCTTTCGCAAGGACCGCACCGTCATCCTGTATTGCGCGTCCGGCGGACGTTCGGCTCTGGCCGGCAAGACGCTGAAGGATTTCGGTTATCAGAAGGTCTTCAATGCCGGCGCGTTCAAGGATCTGGTCGGTGCCGGGCTCGAAATAGAAGCGAGAAACGAGTAGCGAGGAGCGAGAAATGAGGACCGGAAATTTGTCTCTCGCTCCTCAATTCTATTTTCTCGCTTCTCGTTAGAAGCTGTAGACCAGCGTCACGCGTGAGATCGTGCTGGTGTTGTCGATTCCCGGTGGAGGATTGCTTTCAATGTTGATGTTGAATGAGACCCGCGCCGACAGATTCCCGAAAATGCTGGCGGTCAATGCCGTGGTCGAATAATAGGTATTGTCCCTGCCGCCGACATAAAATCCGGCATCCTCGGTGAATACCGTCCCAGTCGTGATGTGCCAGGTGAAATTGGTCGCACCGTGGCCGGCGATATCCGACGTGCTGCGGCCGTCAGTGAACCGCGTCTGACGCAAGGCCGGTCCGCCGGACGCCAGCCACGTGACATCCGGGGTACCGATGATTGTATATGCGACACCAGCGGTTTCGGTGAGGCGGCGATTGAATCCGGCAAACGAATCCTGCTCCCACTGCACCAGGCCAGTCGCCTTGAGCACCGGCGAAAAGTCGTAATCAGCTTCATAGCTGGCGAGTTCGCGATTATCGGTCGTGCGGCCATTGCTATGCTGGTAATCGACCAGACCGATCAGATGATGCTCCCAATCGATGCCGATCTTATTCAGCTTCAATCCCAACGCGACACTCGTATTGCGGGCTGTCCCGGTGGTCTGCGACGCGCCGGCTTCGCCTTCTCCCGACCAGCCTTCGAAAAAACCCTGTTCGCGCAATCGGGCGATTCGTGCTGCTGCCGCCTGCGCCCGAAGATCGGCCACCAGCGCATCGATTTCCGCCACCGATCCGGGATACGAGGCTTTCGCCAGCGCCGCAGCCTGATCCAGTTTTGCCGGATCGCCGCTATTGGCGGCATCGGTGATCAATCGCACAATGGGTTCGGGTGGAGGCTCCGCACGAGCGTCTATGCTAAAGCCCGTCGTAAGAATGATCAGCGCAGCCGCGCATCGGCGCATGACTCCCCCCCATGAACTGGATAACGGCCAAGATTACGCTTTAGCTTCATCCGGCTGCAATGCGTGTCATCTCACCATGACCGAACAGCAGAGGGAGGTATCCTCTGGCGCACTGATGCCGCCCGCTGGTTCATGGACGCGATGAAGCTGGCAGGATAATTTAGGAAGTTCTTCGCCCTGCGTGGAAACAGGAGACCCTCCGTGAGCCGCCGAACCGCCCGCATCTTTACGTCCCTGACTGCTGCCCTTTGCGCGCTCGCGCCGGTTCTCATGGTGCGCGATGCCGGCGCGCAGGCAGTGCTCGCGGTGCCCGCCGGCCTTCCCGACTGGACGTTCAATATCCCCGGCAAAGACCAGCCCACCGCGGTGAAGATCGAAGGCATCATCAAGGCGCCGGGCAGCGCGAAACAGTATGAGGCGACAAAGATCGCCGGAAACGCCAACCCGCCCGACTGGTTTCCCGATGAGCACCCCGCCGCGCCGAAAGTGGTGACTGGTGGCCAGGGCGTCCGCTTCGCCTGCGGCTCGTGTCATCTGATGTCCGGTCAGGGACATTCGGAATCGGCCGATATTGCCGGCATGCCTGCCGCCTACATCGTCCAACAGATGGCCGACTACAAATCGGGCGCGCGCAAGGACAATGAACGCATGGGGCCGATCTCAAAGATCGTATCCGACGATGACGTTCGCGCGGCGGCCGAATATTTCTCGTCGCTGAAGCCATCGGTGTTCGTGAACGTGATCCAGACGGCGACGCCGCCCAGGACATTCATCGCCACCGCGGGCCGTCACCGGCAGCTATTGCCCGGCGGCGGCACCGAGCCGATCGGTCAGCGAATCCTCGAAGTCCCGGATGATCCGTTTCGCACCGAAATCCGCGACCCCCATTCGGGCTTCACCGCCTGGGTACCGCTGGGCAGCGTCGCCAAGGGCGAACAATTGGCAGCGGATGGGAAATGCACGACCTGCCACGGCGCAACACTGAAGGGAAAAGGTGAAGTGCCGCGGCTGGCCGGACTGCAACCGCTCTATGTCGCGCGGCAGTTGTTCGATTTTCGCTTTGGATCGCGCGGCGGCGAGTCGGCGGCTGCGATGAAATCGGCTGCCGCCAAATTGTCGGACGATGACATCATCGCGCTTTCGGCCTATCTCGGCTCGCTGCCCCCGGCATAAAGAGTGGGCAGGGGGCCAATTCGACGTGGCGGAATTTTTGCCGCGCTGCTGGTTCTGATGCTTACGCCGGCCGATGCGCGCACGCCGCGCTTTTCCGTGGTCGAGGCGACAATCCCGCAGATGCGCACGGCACTGGCACGCCGGCGGATCACGTCGCATGACCTGGTGCTGCAATATCTGACCCGCATCGCCGATTACGAGGACCGGCTTCACGCCGCCATCACGGTCAACCCGCGCGCACTGGAACAAGCCGATGCGCTCGATCGTGAGCGCGCCCGCGGGCACATAAGGGGACCGCTGCACGGCATCCCGATCGCGATCAAGGACAATATTCAGACCATGGATATGCGCACGACCGGCGGTGCGCTGGCGTTTGAACATCTCGTGCCGCCTTATGAGGCGACGCTGGTGAAGAATCTGCGCGCGGCGGGCGCGATCATCATCGCCAAGACGCAAATGACCGAACTTGCCAATTGGGTGGCGGGGCCGCCGACGCCGATGCCGGGCAATTACAATGCCGTCAACGGCTACGGCTATAACCCATATGACCCGCGGCGCGACCCGCGCGACGGCTTCTATGACGGACGCCCGGCGATGCAGACCGGCGGATCGAGTTCCGGCATCGGTACATCGGCGAATTTCTGGGCAGCCAATGTCGGCACGGAAACGTCAGGATCGATCCTCAATCCGGCAAACTGGACCATGCTGGTCGGCATCAAGCCGACGGTCGGGCGGATCAGCCGCTATGGCGTGATCCCGATCACCGCCGATCAGGACACGCCCGGACCGCTGGCAAAAACCGTCACCGATGCCGCGATCATGCTTGGAGTGCTGGAAGGCGCGCCCGATCCTTATGATCCCGCGACCGGCAATTGCCCGCCTCCGCCGCGCCACGACTACACACAATATTTGCGCGCCAATGCGTTGAAAGGCGCGCGCATCGGCATTCCGCGCGCCTACTTCTACGATCCCGTCAAAGCTCCGGGCGATCCAATGCCACGCGGCGGTCTCAATCCGGCGCAGATGCAGGCGATGAAAGATGCGATCACGGCGCTGAAATCGCGCGGCGCGATCATTGTCGATCCGGCGAATATTCCGAGCGTCGTCGATCCCGATCCGCAGTCGAATTTCCTGCTCTGGGGAATTTGTGGCCAGGGCGGCGAAGCGCGCGGCCACGACGACAATTGCACGATTGCGTTCAAATACGGGATGAAGCGTGATTTCAACGCCTGGCTCGACTCGCTGGGCGAGCGCGCGCCGGTGAAATCCCTGACCGGGTTGCGGGAGTGGAATCTGGCGCATGAGTCCGGCGGCACGATCAAATATGGCCAGTTGCTGCTTGATCTTTCCGACGAAATGGACGTCGAGCGCGACAAAGCCCGTTACGAAGCCGACAAGGCGAAGGATATCCGTCTCGCGGCCACGCACGGCATCGACGAGATCATGAAGCGCGAGCATCTCGATGCGCTGCTGTTCCCCGCGCAAAGCGCAGCCAATATCGCAGCGCGGGCACGTTATCCCAGCATCATCGTGCCTTTTGCACTGGTGCCGAACGCGCCGGACCCGCCCTTCCCGGACGGTTTCGATCCAAAGCCGGCGCCGTTCGGCGTTACATTCACCGGCATGGCATGCAGCGAACCGCGGTTGATTGGTCTCGCCTATTCGTTCGAACGGGCCACAAAGCGGCGTATCCCGCCACGGCTGCCCTGATCCTGTCGCGGGATTTGATCGGGATGAAATCAGATCGAATCACCAACCTTTCCTCTCCCCTCCTGAGGGAGAGGACGCCGCGCCCGCACTTGCGAAAGCAAGGGCGCACTGGCGCGGCTGGTGAGGGGGGATTATCCGATTGGTGGTCGAACCGCAATTGATCATGCTCTAATGATTGGGCGCCTGCGAGTCGAACCGGGCGGCCATCCAGCGCGCGACATAATCGAAGAAATTGCGTTCTGAATTTGAATACTGGCCGGGGACCTTCTCGCACCGCGTGCACGGGGTGAAACCATGCACGGCGCCCTCGATGACGATCATGTCCTTGTCGCGGCTGCTGGCATTTTCGAATTCGTTTTCCGTATCGCGCACAAAATAATGCGCCCCCATCGCGACGAACAATTCCGGCACCGAGATCGAACGCACGGCGCAAACGGTCGAATTGTTGCTCGAGCAGTGGTCGATCTGTTCGAGTGAATCGCTCGAGCGCACGGCATTGGCGCTGAGGAACGAACGCAATGTCAGCAATTTTGTCCCGCCGTCGAATGTGCGGTGCTGATCCGCAAGCTTCGGGTCGGGCACAAATACGCTGTGGACAATCTGGGTTGTGATCGTCCCGTCATTGCGCAGCAGTTTGACCGGCTTTGCCGTCGCGAAGATGTCGTCGACCGTGGGATCATAATCGAACAAAGCGGCCGACGCGCCGGGCCCGGCGCCGGGATTGCCGCCGCGCGGAATGAGGAGAATATCATCGTCGGGATAGGGATAGCCGCCGCCGCGCATGGCAGCGAGTTTCGCCTGCGCCTGATCGATCAGCCGGTTCATGCGAGCCGATTGCGCCCGGAAATAGCGTTGGCGAAATTCCGCGCTGTAATGCGACGGTCCGTTGGGATTGAAACCGTTTGCGGGATTGAAAGGATCGAGCGCCGGGTCGATGCGCAGCGGATCTTTCTCGTCGATGACCGACGGGTTGATTCCGCGCAATACGTTCACGGGATTCCCGGCATGCGCATCGGCGAAGACGATCCCGTCCGCGCGCGGCAGTCCGACGAGTTCGTCCGTGCACTGCACAAGCTTGCCGGCGCCCTTGCAATATGCGGTGCCGTTTTCGGCCACCGCCTCGTAGAAGCTCATGGTCGGACCGCCGCCGCTGTGGCCGAACAGCACGACCTTGCCAATTCCCGGCTGGGCGCGCAGGAATTCAACGCCCGCCTTGACGTCGAGCGCGATGCGTTCGAACCGCACCAGCGCCTCGTTATTGGTGTAGCGGGTGTTCATGCACAGCACGAGAAAGCCGCGCCGCGACAGCTCGCGGCAGGCGGGGTGGCGCAGGTAATCCGCCGTGCGGTGCATGACCAGCACGCCGACGCGCGGAGCAGCGCCCGAATCCGGCCGGTACAATGCGGCGTCCGCCGGACCAAGGGTGAGAAATACCGGCGCAGTCTGCGCCATCGCAGAGCCGGAGAAAGACGCAATTGCGGCCGCGAGCGCGGCGACCATCCTGATCGCTGTCCGAATCTTCATTCCCGTTCTCCCCTGCTTGCCAGGAGATCAGGATATCACGCGCAGCGAGGCTACGAACCGCGCACGAGCAGGTTAGACGAAGATCTTGTAGACCTGACTTTGTCCGTCTTTGCGTTTCACCGAAAATTCGGATCCCTGCTCGTACTCGTCAACCAGTGCTTCGAGCACTCTGAGCGAGTTGCGGATCACTTCCGCATAGGATGCCGCTTCCATGCGGTCCTTCAGACGCTGCAAGCGCTCCATTGCCTGCGGCGGCATTTCCAGTTGGACCCGGGTGGTCCCGCGTTCGTCGCTTTCGCCGGTTTCACGGTGGTGGTGCCGGAAATGATGGTGCCGCATGTTACAGAAATTCCCTGCGCTCGCGGTGCATCTGGTCGTGCCAGTAGCGCATCTCGTCGTAGCGGTACCTCATTCTCCAGCCATGACCGCAATGATGACCGCGGCGAAGCGCGAAGATCAGCAGCACGATGAGAAGCAGCGGGAAAAACGGGAAAAACCCGTATCTGTACGGACCGGGGTAAGGCCCGCCAAAGCCGTGAAACAGCCAGACGAAGGCTCCGATCACCAGCGCAATGACCGCCAGCCTGAGCGCGATATGCAAAGCGATATGCCAACCGCGGCGGCGATGCGGGTGGTCCGGTGGGAGCGGATCGGGCGTGGGCTCGCCGGCGGGAAATTCCTCACCGACGCCAATGCCGAATTTGGCCATGAGTGAAGCTCCAGGGCGTCACTCATTAAGTAATCAATAAATCATCAACGTCAAGGGGGGACTGTTTCACTTGAACTAGCCGGGCACGTCGGCGGGGCGTCTTTGACCATTAGGACCTTTGGGCACGATGCATCGCAAATTCGCGCGTTATGTCTTGAGTTGACTACGGAGTCTCCGTATATCGGTCCAGACGCATACTGTTGTCGAGACGCCGTCGTACCTCCGCGCCGCGTCAACAGCTGGTCTGAGCGGACAGGAGCGGGAGGCAATCGTGACGGCAATCGCCAGCGAACCCATGCTTGGGGACGAGATTCGCGGTACAGGCGGTTGCCGGAAAATTCGCTTCTCCGGACGCGGTAAAAGAAAAAGCGGTGGCTATCGTGTGATCACGTTCTTCACTGGTCCGGCGATGCCTGTGTTTCTACTCACCGTCTTTTCAAAGGGCGAACGGTCTGACCTTGGAAAGGCGGGGCAAAATGCGTTGCGCAAACTGACTAAGGAGATCGCCGAGGGATACAAGGCGAGGGGCCGGACTCGAGGCAAATGATGACAAAGAAAGCATTTGAAAAGATCGCGGCAGGCCTGCGCGATGCTGCCGCGTTTACGAAAGGAACGGCCGATAGATCTGCTTACCGAATCCACGTTCCGGGCGAGGTGGACGTTAAGGCAATCCGGAAAAAGGTTAAACTGAGTCAGACGCAATTTGCGGCCCAGTTTGGCTTCAGCCCGGCGCGGATTCGCGATTGGGAACAGGGGCGGTCGCGGCCGGATGGCGCGATACGTGCATATCTGCTGGTGATCGAGCGAAATCCCGACACAGTGAAAAAGGCCCTCAAGGCGGCATAGCAGCCACCAGAGCGCCGTATCGCGTCACCCGTTTAACGCGTTAGATTGCGCGGTGAATTATCTCCCGGAGAAGAACTTCAATGTCGGTGAATGTCAAAATCAAGCCCCGGGGCACTTATGTGAAAGCATCCGGGCTTCTCGCCTGCGCCGGAATTCTCACTGGTGCAGCAAATGCCGCGCCCGCCGATGCAAGCCACCCTGATTTTGCTCCCACCGTCAATGTTGGATGGAGAGCACTGACGTCGGAGTTCATCGCGCCGCCGAGCGGGCCGGGTCCCTTGATGGATGATCCGGCGCATCCCTATGTCAGCAATAACCTTGCTGCGCGCACCGGGAAGATACCCACATTTCCCGTCGGCGATATCAGCAATCCGATCCTGCAGCCGTGGGCACGCGAGGCCGTGCGCAAGCACAACGAAGTCGCGATATCCGGCAAGTCGGCCTATACCCTGCAAGCGCGCTGCTGGCCGATGGGCGTGCCCGGTTTCCTGCTCTATCCGGTACGCCCGGTGTACTTTGTGCAGACCGACAAAGAAGTGCTGATGACCTGGACCGGCGATCACATGAGCAGGCACGTCTATATGAACGTGCCGCATTCGAAGAATTTGAAGCCGTCATGGTTCGGGGAATCGGTCGGCCATTATGAAGGCGATACTCTGGTCGTCGACACCATCGGGCTGAATGACCGGACATTCGTCGACAATTTCCGCACGCCGCATACAACCCAGCTTCATGTGGTGCAGCGCTATCGGATGATCGATGGAGGCAAGACACTGGAGGTCAAGATTCACGTCGAAGACCCCGGCGCCTTCACCACGCCATGGGATGCCATTCAGCGCTATCAGAGGGTCGAAATCGGACCGATGGACGAAGAGACCTGCGCCGAAGGAGCGCGGGATTATTTCAACCAGGACGCCGAACCAATCCCGCAGGCTATCCTGGCGGACTTCTGATCCGGATCAGAAGTCGGGTTTGTCAGTCTGCGGAATCGGAGTGTCATGGCCGGTGTAATATTCGAAGTGATTTTCCGCGCATGACATTTCCCACAGATCGCCAAGCGCGCGCTGATAGGTGACGAGCGCCTTCCACGGCGTGGTGAACATGTTGGGATCGTCCACCGTCAATTCGACCTGCAAGCCTTTCCCGCGATAATCCGGATCGAGCACTATGCCGTTCGGATTGGGCCGCGGCGCCGCGCGGTATTGCCGGTCGTGCCGCGCGGCTGCGGCTTTCGCCGCAGCCTGGTCGATGAGGTGATAGCGTTCGACGACATGCAGCGCATCGCTGTGCGGTGTGCCATACCAGTCAAGCGCCGAGATCGGCGTGGACTTGATGCCCACGGTGTCGATGACCAGCGTGTCGCCTTCGTAATGCCCAACCGAATCACCCTGGCCGGAGGGTTTC
The DNA here is from genome assembly GCA_028869355.1 of Alphaproteobacteria bacterium. Classification (GTDB taxonomy): domain Bacteria; phylum Pseudomonadota; class Alphaproteobacteria; order Micropepsales; family Micropepsaceae; genus CAIYRG01. The sequence continues at coordinate 9,432 of JAGWSK010000373.1, forward strand.
AGATTGGCAGGATGGGGTGCGTTCATGCGGACATGACGGACTTTGTTGTCATGCGAATAAATCAGGACCGTTTCATCGCGCGTCTGAACCATCTCGAAGGCGAATTGCACCGCGAAAATCAGCGGCGGCGGTTCCGGCCGGCACTCTTCATGCGGATTGGGTACCGATTCGCCGCGCAGCGATCTCTCGCCGCGATCCTTGAGGATCGCCGCGGCTGCCGGTTTCAGGATCGGACTGTTGTAATCGCCGACCAGCCTGTTCATATCCATCATGCCCGCCGCCGTGCGCGACAGATTCACGATCGGTCCGGGACCTGATTCGGGCGATTCGAGATTGAGCGAGTCGCGGCCCCA
>JAGWSK010000003.1 GCA_028869355.1 Alphaproteobacteria bacterium
CCGCTGCTGTTCGGCTTGCAATCGTCGTTCGGGACGGAAAGATTCCAGGGAATATGCGGTCATACGCACCTCACACCGTTCACGCGGCGGAGCGAATCAGCCGCTTTTGCAGAATCCTGTTTGGGCGCGTTGTGCGAATCTTCTGTGGCAGTTCTTTTAAAGTTACGTGACCGGAACATCAGGGAACTGATAAAATTTGAGTAATCAGACTGCCTGCGCGATTCCGCGCATCGAAACCCCAAGGCTGGTGATGCGCGGCTGGCGCGAAGACGACCTCGACAGCTATGCCGCGATGGTCGCGGACCCGGAAGTAACGCGGTTTATCGGCGGAGTGATGACCCGCGCCGATGCGTGGCGGCGAATTGCGGCGATGCTGGGCCACTGGACTCTGCGCGGCTGTGGCACCCTGGGCGGCCGAGCGGAAATCGGACGGCGAACTGGTGGGGCGGGTCGGCTTGCTCAATCCCGAAGGCTGGCTGGGTCTGGAGGTGATATGGACTCTGGCGCGGCCGTTCTGGGGATTTGGCTACGCCGCCGAGGCGGCAACTGCGTCGATCCGCTTCGGTTTTGAGTACACGTCCGAGGCGCGGCTGATCTCGCTCATTCACGCGGACAATCACGCGTCCGCGGGCGTCGCGCGGCGGATCGGCGAAACGAGATGCGGCCAAACCATGATTACCGTGTTTGGAAAGAATTTCGAGGTTGATGTGTGGGAAATCCGCCGCGAACAATGGTTGGCAAAGAATTCGTGACAGGGGTAAGCATGATCCGCTCGCGTGGTCTCAATCACATTCAGCTCAATGTCCGCAATCTGGCGCGCTCGGTGGCCTTCTACGAGAAGGCATTCGGCTTGAAGGTGAAGTTCCGGATTGGCCGCAGCATGGCGTTTCTGCAATCGCCGGGAGCCGATGATCTGATCACCCTCAACAAGCGCTCCAGCAAGGAAGGTATCGGCAATGGCGGCGTGGCGCATTTCGGGTTTGCGATGGATGCGCCGATTGAAAAAAGCATCGCCCAGGTGACGCGCGCCGGAGGCAAGCTCATCGACCGCGGCGAGCACGCGCCCGGGGTGGAATATGCCTATATCTCCGATCCCGACGGCTATGTGATCGAGCTTCAAGGTTGATGAAATTTATATTCCTGACCGGATTGGCGTTCATGCTCACAGGCTGCGCGGGAATTGTCCCGGGCTGCACCGGCGGATTGATGCCAATGATGGAAGCACGTCTGTTCTTTGGCGATCTGATCGCGGGCGGTGGAATGATCAGCGCCGCACAGTGGCAGCAATTTGTCGATGCAGAAGTGACGCCGCGCTTTCCCGAGGGCTTCACAGTGCTGACCACAACAGGCCAATGGCGCGGCGCCAATGGCATGATCGCGCGCGAAACCGGGCATGAGCTGGTGATCGTCTTTGCGCCGGCTGCGGGGACGAGGCAAAAACTCGACGAAATCCGGACCGCCTATAAACAGCGCTTCATGCAGGAATCGGTTCTGCTGGCGCAATCATCAGCCTGCGCAGGATTCTGAGGTCCGGTGCGCGTACGGCGCGAAGCTATGTGACACTATTATGAACTTTCCTGCCGATCACCGAATCTTCGATATTGCAGCGCGCAACTGAATACAGGATGCGACTCAATCGGCGACACGAAAGCGGGCATCTTTGGCGAGATACACATGAGTGACCAAAGCCCGCATCTCGCCGTCTGGCCGCCGCCGGGATCGCCAGTGTCGATCGCGACCTGGCGCCGGGAATTGGTTGGGCTGTTTGCAGCGATGATTTCGCCGCCTCCTTTTCCGGTGGGTGCGGCCCGCGGCACGGGACAACCGGTTGTCGTGTTGCCGGGTTTTTGTTCGCCAAATCTAACCACCGCGCGCTTACGTGAATTTCTCGGGCGGCAGGGGTTTAATGCGAACAGCTGGGGCTGTGGAACCAATTTTGGCCCTACCGCCCGCGACCTCGCCAAATTCGAACGCCATGTCTCCGGGCTCGCGGAGCGCGAGAATCGTCCCGTATGCCTGGTCGGCGTCAGTCTCGGTGGAACGATGGCGCGCGAATTCGCGAAACGCCGCCTCGACTGCGTGGCCCGCGTGATAACCCTGTGCAGTCCCATCAAATACCCGGTCGCGACTCCCCTGGCGCCGCTCGCCCAGGCGGCCATTTTGCTTTGGGACGAACGTTACAGGCGAAAGCTGCGTCTCAATGAACCGCCACCCGTTCCACTGACCGCGATTGTCAGCACGAGAGACGGCATTCTCGATTGGAGTGTTACGGTTCCGGAAGCTGCGCCGAATGTCGAGATCATTCACGTTGAGTCCCCGCATCTGACGACAGCATTCGATCCCCGAATCCAGCGTATCATAGCTGACCGGCTAGCCGGTGCCTGAGACATGGCTTCTCGTTTCGAATGGATACTGCATGAGCAAAGCGCGGCTCGAAGCATTCAGCGATGGCGTGATCGCGATCATCATCACCATCATGGTGCTGGAACTGAAGATTCCGCCGGGCACGGATCTCGCGGCAATTGCAACCGTCACCCCCGTCTTCCTGAATTATGTGCTGAGCTTTGTTTATGTCGGCATTTACTGGAACAATCATCACCATCTGCTGCACGCGGTTCAGCACGTCCATGGCGGCATTCTGTGGGCCAATCTTCACCTCCTGTTCTGGCTTTCGCTGTTTCCGTTCGTCACCGGCTGGATGGGACAAAATTATTCGGCGGCGGCGCCGGCGGCGCTTTATGGCGGCGTGCTCTTGATGGCCGCAATCGCCTATCTCATTCTGGAGCGGCTGATGATAGCCGCCGAAGGTCCCAATTCCCTGTTGGCGCGCGCTGTCGGCAGTGAGTTCAAGGGACGGCTATCGCTCCTGTTATATGCGCTTGGCATCGCCGTCGCGTTCTATTCCCGTGTTGCTGCCCAGTTGCTCTACGTGACGGTGGCATTGATGTGGCTGATTCCGGATCGGCGCATCGAACGCGCGATAAAGAACCGGGAGAGATGATGGTCTCGCTCCCGCTCAGCGGCGCGGAAATGTGATTTTGGAGATGTATTGAATTGCGACCGGCTGTCCGTCCTGCGTGGCAGGCCGGTATTTCCAGCGCTTCCGGACCAGCGTGCAGGCGGCCGCGTCGAGCAGGGGGCTGCCGCTGGTCAGAATGACGGCACAGGCGGTCACCGTCCCCGACTCGCTGATTTGATAGGTCACAGTCACTTCCCCCGATTCGTGGAGGCGCAGCGATTGGATGGGATAATCGGCGGCGGTCACATCGTGCGGCGTGATCGCAAGTGCGGGCGTCGATGCCACAGTGCTGGCGGGTGCGGCTGCGTTATCCCCGGCGGGCTCGCATTCCCGGTAGTTCGACGCGAGGCACATGCGCGCCAACTCCGCTGCCTCGTCAATCTGCGCCGGCGTCATCGCGCCGGCGAAGACGTCGCGGGTCTGCGCCACGAGTGTGCCCGTATCGCCGGACAGTGACTGCGCCGCAAGACTGAACCACATATAGGCGCGCACCGGATCGCGCCGCACGCCACCCCGGCCGATCGCGTAGGCCAGACCCAGATCGTATTGGGCGCCGCTATAGCCTTGCACCGCGGCGAGGCGATACCAGCGCACGGCTTCATTGATATCCTGGGCAACGCCTTTGCCGTTTTCGTACATCACCCCCAGATTGTTCTGTGCGCGCGCATTTCCCTGTTCGGCCAGTGGCCGCCACAGACGCAGCGCGGTCGCGTAGTCTCCAGCGTTGTAAGCGGCCTGACCGTCGTCGATGTCCGCAGCGATTGCGGGCATGACGCACAATGCGAGCCAGCCAGTGAGAACACCAGAACAGGCAGTTCGCGGCTTCATGTTTGCGCCCTCCGATCGCCAGCCGATGCCGTGGCTGCGAATATGGTGCGGAAAAACACTAAAAATACCAATTGGAACAAGATGTTGACGCTGGAGACAGCCGGGCGAATCGAAGCCGATTGCAACCGTTTATTATTACAACGCCAAGTAGTATTGTTCCACCGGCCTTGATTGGGCCGCCCCGCGATGGAGCAAAAAGATGAGCAAAACTGTTTTTCTGGTCGCGCTCTTCCTTGCAACGGCCACGGCATCGACCGCGTCCGCCAATTGGTTCTCCAACACCTTTATCAATATCAACCTCAATCTCGGATCGGCGCCCAATCCGACACCGGATGACATACTCGCCGGCACGCTCCCGTTGCTGGTGCGCGACGCGGATGGAAACGTCATTGCGATGATTGACTCCGGATCGGGACAGATCATTGCCACGACGGAACCGCAGCCTGCGCCCAAGTCCGCGAAAGCCGCGCCCGCGCCACGCGGCGCGAGAGCATCCGTACACTGATCGGCCTTTTTGCCGCGGTTCGCGCGGCACCGGGATTTCGAATCGCACGGCCCGCCGTACCCGCCTCGAAATGCTTTGACGCTTTGGGAAGCTCCCCAGGCTTTGCCTGAATCGCCTGCCGGCGAGAGCTGCTCCCGCCATATCTCTTGGCTTGCACTTCTGATTGGATGCAATCATGCCCGGCGCCACCGTCGGCGGAAGCTTTTGATGACCCAGTGGAGCAGGCTGCAAGCTGGATCCCGGCGGTGATCGGTTCCCCCGCTCACGCGTTAACATCTTGATCAGCCGAAGAATCAAGCGCACCGGCCAGGTGGGGACGGTGGATTATCGGCTCAACGCCCCGATGAACGGGAGCGAGCACCGCCGTTCAGCCAGAGTTCAGAGACCGGAGAGCAGTA
>JAGWSK010000374.1 GCA_028869355.1 Alphaproteobacteria bacterium
CAACAGAGGATCGCGAGCCGTTCTCCGGCCGGCCAGTTTAGCGGTCTGGTGATTGAGGGCCAACCGCAACAACTTCGCGGTCTGTGAGTTTTCGCGCCGGAGTTTAGCGGTCTGGTGATTGAGGGCCAACCGCAACATGTCGTCGCTGATATAACCGACAGAACCGAGTTTAGCGGTCTGGTGATTGAGGGCCAACCGCAACAGAGGAGCTGAAGGAGCACTGCGGGCCGAGAGTTTAGCGGTCTGGTGATTGAGGGCCAACCGCAACGAATCGGCCGGCCCGGAGCCATGAAGGCTCCGAGCCGGCCGATCGCTGCGCGGCAGCTTTGAATGGTGCTTTAGGTCGAGTGACACACTTCGTCGCCTGAACGTGCGCGTCGGCGGTTTTTTTATTTCAGGCGGTCGTCGAAGCTGAAGCTGGCAAGGCTGCCAGCCTTGCCGCCACTCTTCAGCGGGTTGATATGCACGACAATGCGTTCGCCGGCTTTCACGAAATTCCGGTTCCAGCCTTCGCGCGCCAGCACTCCGGCAGGCGGCAATTCGATCAGCCATTCAACGGTGGTGTTCTGCGGACCAGTAACCTCCAGCCGGACCCAACTGTGTGGATTGGTCCAATCAAAGCTCTTCACCGTACCTTCGAGCTCAACTGTCCTGGTGACATCGAAAAGCGCAAATGAATGATGCGCATCCGCTGGTGCAATTCCGATGATCGCCACAGCTGCAGCGGCAGATAGTGCGAGAACCGGGAGCGAAATTTTCATCGCGGCCTCGGGCGCCGGAACACGCGCATAGTATATTCCTCTTGCACCAGATATGGAAATGAAAGACCGCCAGCTTGCCGCCAGCACGCGCTTGAGACAGCATCACATTTGCCACCCTTGATGAATAACGCTTTGGACCCGCAAGAACAGAGTTCCCCGCCGGAAAGCGCCATGGTCGCACATGTCATGGCGATGCGCGCGGCAGAAGGCGCCGGCGTACCGCAAAGCTGGGACGACGCGCTGGATCATCTCCAGCGTGCGGCAGAGCACGGCCTGGTGCTGGCCCAGGCCGAGATGGCTGCGCTCGCCGGAGACTGGACGCTCGCCGCGCACTTTTCCTTTGGAAAGCCCGCCGATACGGATTGGCGGGCCCTCCGGCGCCGGATCAGCATCGCCGAGTGGCTGAAGTCGCCGTCCAAAAGAATCGTTTCTGCAAGTCCGCGCATTGCCGTTATCGAAGGCTTCGCGTCGCTGGAAACCTGCCAATGGCTGATTGCCCGCGCCCGCAACGGTCTTACCCGCGCTACGGTTTTTGACCACGACACCGGTGAAGCCCGTACCGAACCCGTGCGCACCAACAGCCAGTGCTATTTCAAACGCGACGACGGCGATCTTATTCTGGCCCTGCTGCGCGCGCGCATGTCCCGGGCGATTGAACTGCCGGTGGACCGGATGGAGGTCCCGATGGTGCTGCATTACGCGCCCGGCGAGGAATTCCTGCCGCATGTCGATTTTCTCGATACTGAGCATCCGGGACACGCGCTCGATCTTGAAAAGCGCGGACAGCGGGTCCTGACCTTTCTCCTGGTTCTCAACGAGGGCTATGAAGGCGGCGAGACGGAATTCACGGAGTTGCGCAGCCGCTGGAAGGGACGCGCGGGAAGCGCGCTGTTTTTCTGGAACGTCGAACCTGATGGCAAGCCGGACCCGCGCACGGCTCACGCCGGGCTGCCGCCGGCCAATGGCGAAAAATGGCTGCTGTCGCAGTGGGTGCGTATGCCGGGCACTGTCATGCCGCGATGAGTACAAAACGGCCGGTGATCCGTCTGCGTCCGGGGGAAGACCGGCGGATACGAAACGGCTCGCCGTGGGTATTCTCGAACGAAATCGACATGGATTGGACGGCGAAAGACCTTTCGCCCGGCACGCTGGTGGAATTGCAATCCGCGGAAGGCGGCAGGCTCGCCTGCGGCTATTTCAATGGCCGCAGTTTGATATCGGTACGCCTGCTGGCGCCTTCCGGCACGGAGATCGACGAAACATTTTTTGCCGCGCTGTTCGGGCGTGCCGGGAAACTGCGCGCGAGGTTTTTTTCCACGCCGTGGTACCGGCTGATCAATGCGGAGGGCGACGGCCTGCCCGGCCTGATCATCGACCGGTTTGGCGAAGTCTGTGTGGTCCAGATCACGACCGCAGGCATGGAGAATCTGCTGGACGTGATCGTTTCGGCGTTGATCCGGGCCATCGCGCCTGCGGCGATCATGCTGCGCAACGACTCACCCGCACGGGTGCTCGAAGGTCTAACGCTATATTCGCGCCTGGCCAAAGGCGAAGTTCCAGCCCGTGTCACGGTTTACGAGAACGACGCGCAATATTTCGCCGATCCTGCCAAAGGACAAAAGTCCGGCTGGTATTACGACCAACGTGACAATCGCCTGTTCATGGCGCGGTTGGGTGCAGCGAGCGTTCTCGACGCCTATTGCTACACGGGGGGATTCGCCGTGCTCGCCGCGGTGAGGGGTGCAAGTTCGGTTCACGGGATGGATTCATCGGAGCCGGCCCTTGCGCTCGCCTCCGAAGCGGCGGCTGCAAACGACGTTGCGACTCAGTGCCGGTTCGCGCGCTGCGATGTCATGGAGGAACTGGAACGGATGAATACTGAGCGCGAGCAATTTGGTGCGGTGATTTGCGATCCGCCGCCTTTTGCCCGCTCGCGCAAGGATCTCGAGCCCGCAGCGCGGGCATATCGCAAGCTGGCACGGTTGGCCGCAGGGCTCGTCGAACCGGGCGGATTCCTGCTGCTGGCTTCCTGTTCGCACAATGTTTCCGCCGAGCGGTTCGCGGCCGAATGTGCGGCCGGGATTGGGCGCGCGGGACGTAAATCAGCGTTAATACGATCGGCGGGCGCGGGACCCGATCATCCGGTCCATCCGATGCTGCCGGAAAGCTCCTATCTGAAGGCGCTGGTCTATGTGGTGAACTGAAGCGGCGAGAAACGTCCGTTGCGGCGAATTGCAAGCGAGATTGTTAAGTGTTCCCCTCATCCAGCAGCGCCAGAACGCACGTAGCTGCGCTACGTGCGGGCGCTGCGTCCTTCTCCCTCAAGGGGAGAAGAGTGCGGCCAGCGGATTCATATCTCAGTTTGGGAGCCGAGTTCGACGACGCGTCCCGCCGGAAGGCTGTAGAACTGAGCGGCTTCAAGCGCCGAAGCATAAAGGCGGATGAACAGCATCACTTGCCAGCGCGCCATTGCCGATACGCGGGCCGGGACGAGTGTCTCACGGCGGATGAAAAAGGTGGTGGTATCGAGATCAACGGCGAGACCATGCGCCCGCGCGCCTTCCAGGGCCTCCGGAACGTCGGGTCGCTGGAAGAAGCCGAAATGAATTTCGACCGTGTAAAATCCCTTGCCCAGCTTGTTGACCGTCAGCCGCTTTTCCTGCGGCACGAATGGAATGTCCTGGACATCGACACGCAGGAAGATCACGCGCTCATGCAGGACCTGATTGTGCTTGAGATTGTGCAGCAGCGCGCCTGGCACCTCGTCGAGGCGAGGGGTGATGAATACGGCCGTTCCGGCGACCCGCACGGGCGTGCGGTCCGCGCGCTGCAGAAACAGCTCGGTTGAAATGCCGCTGCCATAGGTCTTTTCCGTCAGCACGCGCCGCCCGGTGCGCCAGGTATTCATCAGTACACTGATACAAGCGGCGACCAGCAGCGGGAACCAGCCGCCCTCGACGAATTTGAGCGCATTGGCGCTGAAAAAGGTCAGGTCGATGATGAGGAAGAGTCCAAAAATCGGCACCGACATGCGCCAATCCCAATGCCATTGGCGCCGCGCAATGGTGGCGACGAGTGCGGTGCTGATCACCATCTGGCCGCTGACCGCGATGCCATAAGCATAGGCCAGCGCTCCGGAAGACCGGAACATCAGCACGATCAGCACGGTTCCAAACAGCAGGAGCCAATTGACGCGCGGGACATAAATCTGGCCGTACTCGGTCGCCGAAGTGTGGCGGATTTCCATCCGCGGCAATTGTCCCAACTGGACCGCCTGCTGGGTGTTGGAAAAGACTCCGGATATGACCGCCTGCGAGGCGATGACCGTGGCGACGGTCGCGAGCAACACCATGGGATAATGGGCCCAGGCGGGAACCGTGGAGAAGAAGGCGGTGTCGGCCGCTTTGGGGTCGCGCA
>JAGWSK010000375.1 GCA_028869355.1 Alphaproteobacteria bacterium
AGTTCGAGCTGGTGCTGGAACGCGAGCTTTCCCATTTTGAGGGTTGCAGCAGGTTTGCGCGCAATAAGCTGCGCGACGGCGCGCGTTTCCCGTTCCAGCTCGCTGGGCGCGACCACCCGGTTGATAAGCCCGATGCGTTCAGCCTGATCGGCCGGTATGGGTTGACCCGTCAGCAACATCTCCATGGCGAATTTGCGCGGCACCGCGCGCGAAAGAGCCACCATTGGAGTCGAACAGAACAGCCCGATATTGACACCGGGCGTAGCGAACCGTGCTTCACTGGATGCCAGCGCCAGGTCGCAACTTGCCACCAACTGGCAACCGGCCGCGGTCGCCGTCCCCTGCACTTGTGCAATGACAGGTCTGGGGTGGCGGACAATGGTCTGCATCAGGCGGCTGCATTGCGCGAAAATCTCGCGATAGCGCGCGAGGCCATGGTCGGGGTCGGATCGATACGCAGTCATTTCCTTGAGATCGTGCCCGGCGCTGAACACCGGTCCCCTGGCGGCAATGATAATGGCGCGCGTCGCCGGCTTTTCAGCGGCTTCGTCCAGCGCCAACTGCAACGCGCTTATCATGGCCTGGGACAAGGGATTGCGGGCCTCGGGCCGGTTCAGGGTGAGCGTGACGATGCCGTCCTGTTCTTCGGCAAGAACGGGTGGCGGAGCGGAAATCTGGGTCACTGGTTTACTTTCAGGCTATGTGGTATCATTTTACCGCACGATAAAATCGCCGGGATTTCCGGCCAGATTGCTTGACCCGGCATCTGCCGGCGGCTACATGGCGGCGGCCGGGCCGGTGCGGGCCGTGCGGTCATTTCAGGAATCGTATCATGCAAACCTATTCGGCCAAAGCCTCCGAGATCCGGAAGAAGTGGGTGCTGATTGACGCCGAGGGGCTGGTTGTCGGTCGTCTCGCGGCGATTATCGCAACGCGCCTGCGCGGCAAACACAAGCCGATGTACACGGCGCACCTCGATTGCGGCGACAATGTCATCGTGATCAATGCCGGCAAGGTGCTTCTGACCGGCAACAAGCGAACCGAAAAAACCTATCACTGGCACACCGGTTATATCGGCGGCATCAAGGAGCGGGTGCCCGAAGATTTTCTCTCCGGCAAGACACCGGAACGGGTGGTCGAAAAGGCAGTACAACGCATGCTGCCGCGTGGACCACTGGGCAAGCACCAATTTGCCAATTTGCGCGTCTATGCCGGTCCTGATCATCCGCATGAAGCGCAACAGCCGGAAGTGCTGGACATTTCCGCGCTCAGCCCGAAGAACAGCAATTATCGCAAGTCGAAGGCGTCGTAACCATGGCCGAAGGAACCCGGGATTTTTCCGAACTGAAATCGACCCTGATCAAGGCGAAGCAGCCGGATCAGCCTCAGGCAGCCCAGGCCGAGAGCCGTCCAAAGCTTGATCGCATGGGACGCGCTTACGCGACCGGCAAACGCAAGAATGCGGTGGCGCGGGTTTGGCTGAAGCCCGGGCCCGGGCGAATCCGGGTCAATGACAAGGAAGAGAATATCTATTTCGCGCGTCCGGTTCTGCGCATGATCCTGCGCCAGCCTCTGGTCGCAGCCGCGCGTGATGGCCAATTTGACATCATTTGCAAGGTCACGGGCGGCGGGCTGTCGGGGCAGGCGGGCGCCGTGCGCCATGGAATTTCGAAGGCGCTGATCGCCTATGAGCCCAATTTGCGTCCGGTCCTGAAGCAGGGCGGATTCCTGACCCGCGATCCGCGCGTTGTGGAACGCAAGAAATACGGCCGCCCGAAGGCACGGCGCAGCTTCCAGTTCTCCAAGCGCTGAGTTCAGCTGCGTTGGTGCTGCTTTCGAGCTGGTGATCGCGGTGTTCCTGTTCCGCGCGTCACGCGCCGGGTGATCATCTGTGCCTTTGCCAAAACACGCTTGAGCGCGGTTGTGTCATCAAGGCCGGAGTAGACCGGTTCGGCCAGATTGAGCACCGGTATCCCGCGTTGCTCCGCGATGCGAAGGACCGTGGCTGACCCGCC
>JAGWSK010000039.1 GCA_028869355.1 Alphaproteobacteria bacterium
CTGGCTGACCCCGGATTCACCGGGCGATGCCGCCGATTCCTTTGGAATTCCGCGGATCACCGGGGGCGATCCGGAAGCGGTCGCACGGGTGCGCGAATGGGTGCGCGAGCGCTTTGGCCTGACGCCCGATGCCGCCATTCTGGTCTCGGAGGTGACCTGCAACCTGCCGGGCTGTCCGCCGCTCGAAACCGTGGTCGCGTTCTGGGAAAACGACACCCGCCACCATTTCAAACTGTTCAAACCGGTCGCCGAGGTCGCTCCCGACAACCTGCCTTACGCCTGGATGAAAGAGTCCCTGATCGTCCCCGAGGGCTTCGGCTGCGAATGCTGCTGATGGGAACAAAACACCTCATGAGTGGATCGATGCTCTTTCGCACCGCAATCTTACTCGCCAGCCTTGTTGCTGCACCATTGGCGCAGGCCCAGCAGCAGCCTGTCCGTATTGCGGTCCTTGCTCTGTACAATGAATCCGGCGGCCGTAGCGCGGATTATTTCTCCGACGCCCTTACCGACGAAATTGCGGCCGCTCTAACCAAAGTGCCGGGCGTCGGCGTGGTTGGGCGTTCGTCGGTCTATCTGTTTCGCATTCCCGGGGACCAGGTTCTCGTCGCTGCTCCTCGCTTCTTCAGCGATTATTTCATTCAGGGCACAGCATCAAAACGCGGCGGTGATGTGCAACTTTCCATCCAGCTGATGAAGAATGACGGCCATGATACGCTGCCGGTGTGGCAAGCCGAATATCAGAAGCCATTCGCAAACATCTTCGACATCGAAGAAGACATTGCGCTGAACGTCGCGAAAGCGCTCGGCCATCCTGTTCGCCTCGCACGCGGGGAACATCTCCTCAAGATCCGCACGCAGGACATGTCGTCCTATGATGACTACCTGCACGCGAAAGTGGCCGCGCGCGGACGCGGTGCGCAGTCGCTGGCCGACGCTTCGAAAATCCTGGAAACGGTGCTGACACGCGATCCGGATTTTGAACCCGCCGCGGCGATGATCGCCTATGAATATGCGCTGACGCCGCTCTTCGCGCCGGCGTTGCGCGGCAACCGCCCGGATGAAGAACGCGCGCTCACCGATCGCCTGCTGCCGCGTGCCGATATCTTTGCCCGTCGCGCGGTTGCACTCGATCCCAAAGACGCAATCGCCTGGGTGGCGCTGGGTTATGTCCGGCTGGTACAGCGCAACATGATCGCGGCCGAAGACGCATTCCGCGAAGCGCTGCGGCTCGATCCCAATCAGGCCGACGGTTTGCACGGCTACAGCCAGTTTCTCGCCGCCATGGGCAAGATCAAAGAGTCACTCGCCTTGCGCGATCATCTGCAGGCGATCGAACCCTCGATCGTGAATTACACCGCCGATACCGCCGAGATTTACTGGATCGCTGGCGACACAGACAAAGCCATCCAGATGCTGCAGCCGTTCCGTCCGGGGCGCACCATGGAGCTGGCACTGATCCTCGCCGCATCCGGCCGTTACCACGAAGCCGCGAGTGCGTTGCGCGAGATGCCACCGACCAACTGGCCCGACGGCCTGTTGGAAAAGGCTGCGAAGCTGCTCGACACGGCGCCGGCACAAAACCCGCCGGACAGCATGCCGGCGCTCGGCAGTCTCAGCTTTACTTTTTTGCACGTGGGTGCGCCGGAACGCGTGCTTGAATATTACGAGGACGAGGTCAAAGGCGGCTATTTCCAGCCGATTTCGGCCACCTGGTTCTGGCACCCAGTCTATGCGCCGGTCCGCAAGACCGAGCGGTTCAAAAAGCTCGCCCGCGATCTCGGCATGGTCGATTACTGGCGTGCCCGCGGTTGGCCACAATGGTGCCATCCCACCAGCCCCCACGACTTCGCATGTGACTGAAATCTCACCAGCCCCTTGCGAACCCGGTGAGTAAATCTCAGTGTCATCTCCGGCGAGCCCTGCGAAGCGCCAAGCGCGGAGCATCGGCGAGAGAAGCGATTGGAGGACCATAATGCTGACACGCCGCGACTCGCTCGCCGGAATCGCCGGCCTCGCCGCCGCCTCACTGCCTCTTGCATCGCGCGCCCAACCCGCGCCGCAGCCGCCGATTCCACCAGAAGGCATTCCCAGCAAGCGCATCAAACATCTCTCCTACTCCGATCAGGGCGGCCGGCCCGATGGCGTGCAAGTGATGTTCAACCGCGGCCATCTCTATGTCGGCCATATGTTCAGCGACGGTGTCACGACTCTGGACGCCGGCGATCCGCGCAATCTGAAGCCGGTCAATTTTTTCACCACCGGCCCGAACACGCGCACGCACCATCTGCAGGTTGCCGAAGACCTGATGCTGCTCGCCAATGGCGCGAACATTGTCGCGATGCAGTCCTATGACAGTCTGCGCGGCTATTTCGAGAACACGCTGGCCGACAGCCTGACCAACCGCAAGCCGTTCCGCGCCGGGTTATCCATTCACGACATCAAGACCAATCCGGCGCAGCCGCGCGAAATCGCGTTCCTGCAGATGCCCGGCATCGGCATCAATCGCCTGTGGTGGACCGGCGGGCGCTATGCTTATGTCTCGGCGCATTTCGACGGCTTCACCGACCACATCCTCTGCATTGTCGATCTGCAGAACATCACCAAACCCGAGATCGTCTCGAAATGGTGGCTGCCGGGCATGAACCGCGCCGCGGGCGAAGTGGACCGCACGCCGAAAGGCAAGCGTTACGCGCTGCATCACACGATCGTCGCCGGCAATCGCGGTTATTCGGCGTGGCGCGACGGCGGATTCACCATCCACGACATTTCCGATGCGCACCATCCGAAGCTGCTGTCGCACATCAACTGGTCGCCGCCCTATCCCGGCGGCACGCATACGCCGCTGCCGCTGCCCGGGCGCAAGCTTGCGATCGTGGCCGACGAATCCAATGCGGACTATTGCGCCAAGGGGCTGTTCTACACCTGGGTGATCGATGTCCGCGCCGACGAAAATCCGGTGCCGATCGCGACGTTCCCGACGCCAACCGACCGCAGCGATTACTGCCGTCTCGGCAATTTCGGCCCCCACAATCTGCATGAGAACCGGCCCGGCTTTTTTCAGAGCGAAGAGATGATCTTCGCCACCTATCACGATGCCGGCGTGCGCGTGTTCGACATCCGCGATCAATACGCGCCAAAGGAGATCGCGGCATGGATTCCCCCGCCGCCGGCGCGCATGATCGATCCGCGCCCCAACGTCGCCAAATGCGCCATGACCTGCGATTGTTTGGTGACGCGCGAAGGGCTGATGTATGTCAGCGACTGGAACGCCGGCATGCACGTCATGCAGTTCGAACTGTGAAGTCATCCCCTTCCCTGGGGGAGCACTGTCTGTAATTTTGCATCCCACAGCGGCGGGTTTCAGGTCTCAGCGCGCGGTAAAGTGAAATAAAACGTGGAGCCTTTTCCAGGCTCACTGGCCGCCCACAGACGCCCGCGATGCTGCAGGACGATGCGTTTCGCGATGTACAAGCCGAGCCCGCTCCCGGTGCGGACGCGATGTTCGATCATTCTGTAAGGTTCGAACAGCGTCGCAAGATCAGATTCGGAAATGCCCGGGCCCGTATCGCGGACCGCAAATTTGACGCACTCCGCCTCGGGATCGGCGCGGAGGGTAATCATGCCGCCGCGCGGAGTAAATTTTATCGCATTTCCGAGGAGATTGGATAGCACCTGCATGATGCGCTTTGCATCGGCCCGAACACGCTTGTCGCTGTCAGGCGATTCGAGCTTCAGTTCCAGGCCGCTCTCATGCGCCGCCGGCAGGCATGTCTCGTACGCCTCTTCCAGGATTTCCGTGACCGCCACGGGCTCAGGATTGAAAGACAGTTTTCCGGCTTCGATCGCTCCCATGTCGAGCAAATCATCGAGCAAACGCCGCATCGTCCCGATCGTCCGGATGATGCGCTCTGCGATCTTTTGAATGCGGTCCGTGCCGCCTGAGCCCGGCGCCTGCGTGAGTACGGCGGCGCCTGTCCCGATGATCATCAACTGGTTGCGCAGATCATGCGCCACCGTTGCAAGGATCTGCTCGCGAACCGAAATCGCGTGCTGGGCGATGGCGTAGAGGCGCGCATTCTCCAGAGCTGCTGCAGCCCGGTTCGCCAATTGCTCGGCGATGCGAACGTCACTGTCGGAATAACGCCGTTCCGATTCGGCGGTAACCAGCGTGATTGTGCAATTGACTTCGCCCTGGACCGCAACCGGGACGATAATAAAGGACTTCAGCCCCACTGCGCGGAGCATGTCTAAATGTTCGGCGTCACGCGCAGCCGCCACGACGTCACGATCGATGATTTCTGCTCGCCATTCGGTTTTTCCCGTTCGAAAGACCTGCGGGACGCCTCGTTCGTCCTTCGGGTCCGGCGCATAACGCTCACCAATCGCCTTCGCGATCCAGACTTTGGCGGGGTCGGCATGCGCCGCCGCAACACGGCGAATGCGCTCGCCCTCGCGCCGGTCAACCACGCACCAATCGGCAATCGCCGGCACGGCCAGATGGGCGATTTTTATGAGAGTCGCCTCGAAATCCAGCGATTTGCTGAACTCTTGACCTGCATCAGACAGAAACCGCTGCGCGGCTTCGCTGCGCGCCAGCTCGGCAATGCTTTGAGCCTTGACGACGCCGGACGTCGCCCGGCTGACGACGGTTCGGAACAGCAGTTTGTCCTCTTCGGAAAATTCGAATGCAGATTTCGACCCGATATGGGCGACGCCGATCACTTCGTTTTCGCGAAGCATCGGAACGCCATACAAGGCGTGCATGCCCGACGCCCGGATCACGGGACTCCCGACAATCGGATCCTCCGACGCGTGGCCAAGCGTAACCGGCCGCTTTTGCTGTGCGACATGTCCGGCAAATCCTTCACCGATCCTGACCGAATAGCGGCCCACTGCATCCTGCTCCAGCCCAACCGCCGCACGCGCGCGCAGCAGGTCCCCTTCGCGCAGGAGAATGGCGCAGCTGTCGGCCGATTCCGTCCCTTCCAGCACGACCCGCAGCAGGTTCTGCAAGAATGGGTCAAGATCGGCGGAGGCGAGCGCCGCTTCAGACACGCGGTCGAGCGCGCGCAACAGTTTTTCGCGCGCCTGTGCATACCGGATTGCCGATTGCTTGATGGATTCATCGAAGGCGGCATCGAAATTGCGGAGCTCCGAGAGAGCGATTCGCCCGCCAACGCGGGATTCCCATATGTCCAGAATCGTTCTACGCAGCAGGCCGTACTCCATGACAATCTGGTCAAGGTCAAAACCTCTTTGCAGCCGATCGACCGCGTGCTGTTCTGGAACTTCTTCGAGCGAAGCCTGGCCGCCGGTGTGAACGGACTCAACGATGTCGGCAACCCGCGCAAGAATCCTGGGCAGGTGATCGACAATGGCCCGCTCCGAAAGCTCCCGCGCGGGCGACAGCGAGCGGATCCGGTTCGACCAATCGGCCATAATGTCGGTTTGGTACTGTCGCAAAAAATCGGAGAGGCGGGGGACCAGATTGTCTTGAAAGGCGTCAGCGGACATCAGGCAAAACCCCATAGCCGGGTCGCTTTAACGCCCGGCCAACGCCGCAAAAGCCTGAACGGGGCAGCGATCTGCGCTCAAGCCGTCCCCCGGCTGAATAGTTAGCGCTCGGGGCGCGGGAAAGTTTCCGGGATAAGATGTGCGGAAGGATCAGCCTCACGCGAGCGCGACTGGCGCGACCTTAAGTCAGCGAAGGCGTGTTGTCCTGACTCACGATTTATATCCGTACGCTCTCAGCAGCTCGTGCGCCATCAACTGGATCAGCTTGCACACATCTTCGGGCGCGCGCTTGCCATGTTGGAGTTCGGTGAAAAACTGAAAGCCCGTCACTGCAAATAAAATATCAACCAAATCTGCGGTTCCTGGCGCGTTCATGTTTTTGCGCGCACCCATGCGCCCGACCAGGATCGAAAGGGCGCGCCGCCTTCTTTCGTTGCGCTCACGCAGGCTCTCCGCCAATTCGCGATCATCGCTGCTGGCGGAAGTAATGCGGCCAATGGCAACAC
>JAGWSK010000376.1 GCA_028869355.1 Alphaproteobacteria bacterium
TGGGGCGCGACGCTGACCAATCTCGCCAATGGCATGGCGCAGGTCGGCGATCAGATCCGCAGCGTTCTCACCGATACGCCGGGACATTTGAGTCTGCCGCTGCTGGCGGCGACGTCAATCACGCATGCGATTGCGGCGGCGAAAGCGGAAATCAAACGCAAGGCAACAACAGGAGCGAGAAACTAGAAGCGAGAAACGAGATTTTGGCCGGCGCTCAGCCACGGCGGTCTCTCGTTCCTCGCTTCTCGTTTCTCGCTTCTAATGTTTGGAAGCCGGGCCCCGCAGGGGGATTTCGGCAACCTGCGGGGGCCGCCATGGGCTGCCAAGTTTACTTCAGCGCCGTCGCGATGGTGTTGAACTTGGCGGACAGATTGGTGCCGACGGTGGTCACGGCAGTGATGATCACCACTGAAATCAGGCCGGCGATCAGACCATATTCAATGGCGGTTGCACCCGATTCGTCCTTGGCAAAACAACGTAAGAATTTGCTCATGTTTCAACTCCTAGCGGCCTCTCCAGGCGATGGGGCGCATTGCTGCGCTGCATCGCACGCTACGGGCGGGGTCTGGCCGCCGAGTTAAATCAAATCCCACAATTTTAGTATTAACCACGATATTTAGGCGAATGCCGGCCATTCGCTCTCGTTTCTCCTCCTGAAACGGAGTCTGCTCTGATGTTCACGAGTCTCGCGACGCGGCTGCTCGCTGGAGCGGCGGCCGTGCTGATCACGTTCGGCGCCGGGTTCGGTGCGGCGTGGAAGGTGAAGGACGGCATCGAGGCGCGCGAAGCGCTGGCGAGTGCGCGCGCCGCAGCTTCGGAAACCGGGCGTCAGGCCGCAATTGCGATGGCCGAAGCCAAAGCCGGCGCCGACGCCGTCAACCGGATCGCGGCGCTTGCGCAACAGCAGCAGGTAAAAACCCGCACCCAGATACAGACGCTGACCAGAGAGGTGACGAAATATGTCCCCGTTGAAGTGGATCGTGGCGTGGTCATTCCTTGGGGCTTCGTGCGCGTCCTCGACAGCGCCGCCACCGGAGCCGGTGATCCTTCCGCCATTTCCGTCGGCGCCGGCGAATCTGACACAGCCGCCTCAGACGTTACTCTGTCTGAGATTGCAGCCCTGTCTGCCGCCAATGACGGAGCATGCCGCGCCAATGCCGAACAGCTTGCCGCCCTCGAACAATGGGCCGGCGAAGTCGAACAGTGGTATGGCGATTTAGTCAGGCGGATGCAGAAGTAGAAGCGAGAAGCGCGAGCCAAAGTTTTACCCGCCCCTTGGGGGCGGGTCGAAATCGCGAAGCGATTTCGGGGCGGGGATCAATCCCCCACCCGCATTTCGCGAAGGGCGAAATGCGCGCCTCCCCTCAAGGGGGAGGCGAAGCCCAGTTCTCTCGCTTCTCGCTCCTCGCTCCTCTCTCTGCTATGCGGAATGAATGTCCCTGGTCCCATCTCGCGAATGTGGAAACTGTACGGTCTGCTGCAAGGTGCTGCCGATCAGGTCGCCCGAGCTGAACAAGACATCGCATGTGCTGTGCGAGCATTGCGAGGCGGGCGAAGGGTGCCGGATCTATCCGACGCGGCCCTCGCTGTGCCGCAGCTATTATTGCGGCTGGCGCATGTGGGAAGCGCTCCCGGACGGCTGGCGCCCGGACAAAAGCGGTGTGTTCGTCGACCGGGTGAAATTTTTGTCCGGAGCCGAGGGCGAAATCCCGGCGCAGTACGACAAACGATTCATGGTGCAATTGCTGCTGTTGCGTGCCGATGCGATCGATGGGCCGCATTTTGCCGAAGTCGTGTGGACGCTGGTGCATGGCGGGATACCGGTGTTTCTCGGCATCTGCGGGCCGCCCGGATTCCAGAATGCACTGGTGTTTTTGAACGAGCCGGTGAAGGACGCCGTCGCGCGCCGCGACCGGGCGGCCGTTGTGGCGATTGCGCGACAGGCTGCAGCCACGGCAGCCACGCACGATTTCCGGCCGCTCTGAACAGTAACGAGAAGCGAGAAACTAGGAGCGAGAAAAAAGAAGCGAGCAACGAGAGCTTTCTGCCTCCCCCTTGAGGGGTTGGAGGCGTCGCACGGCAGCGGAGCTGACGTGCAGCCGGAAATCGCGAATTTCTGGTTCAGGAAATTCGCGGGTGGGGGATTTTCTCGTTCCTCGCTTCTATTTCCTCGTTTCTCTTTATTCGCAAATTGGGGTCATCGAATATGAGTTGGCGCCGAATCGGAACAATCGTGGGCTGCGCCACGGCGCTGGCTGCGGTTTTGGGCGCGGCAGCGCCGGTTATCCGCAGCGATCCTTCGCCCTGGGCTTCAGTCGTGCGCGTCGAAAGCGTGCGGTCCGACATTATCGCAATGCACATCACCCTGACCTGGCAGAATTATTGCGTGGCGGAGCGGCTGAAGAACGGGCTCGCAATGCAGGCGGTGACGAGCGATGTAGACAATCTGGAACAGCAATATGCGAAGCTGAACGATGGCCGCGAGCTGCCATTGCGTCCCTGCCCTTAAGCGCGAGACGCACGAAAGTAAGAAATTAAAAAATGAGAAGTGAAGTCAGAAGCCAGAACTGGTCACGCAGCCGCAGACAGTTTCAGGGAAAATCAAGTGATGTCGGGATTACTCCAGTCAGCGGCGTGGACGATTTTTGCCAGTCAGCCACACGTTGCGGGCTGGCTCGCGACGATTCTCAACCAGGCTTCACCCTCATTCCCGACGGCCGCGACTTATGCAACGCTTCAAAAGCCTCAGGACGGGAAACCCTGAGCCGCGCCAAAACAGCACCCGTAATAGCACGTTACCCGCGACGAGCAGGATTCTTTCATCGTGGATGTCCATCCGGGGAATGGTAATCCTGGCAACAACAGGTTTCAACGCCGGGCAGGGCGATGCAAAGCGCGCCCGCGCGCGGCGCGAAGCGCCGCGGCAGGGCCCCGCGCGGGAATAACAAATCGCCGAAGGCGATTTGCCCGCGCGGGATGCGGCCGACGGTTTCGCTAAGGTTTGTGAATCCCGAGTTCGATATTGCGCTCGACTTTTTCGGCAATGGATTCACATTCGCTGGCAAGTTCGAAGAAGCGCTGGCGCAAACCGGTGTCGTGGTTGACGAACTTGCCGCCGGTTTCGCGTAGCCAGCGCGCCTGATCCCGGAAGTACCCGGCGCGTTCGCGCATTTTCACAAGACCCGCCATCGCGGGTCAAATTGCCCAGTGTATCTCGGGAATTTATCAGACGCGGGCCCAACTTGTCGCGGTCCCACTGAGAACAGAAGCGAGCGGAGAGAAGCGAGGAGCGAGAGCGCCCCGGTTTTCCTCTCGCTTTTCGCTCCTCGTTCCTCGCTCCTTAGGAGAAACCGATGGCTGATACCACCACCACCAATTTCGGCTGGACGATGCCGGAAGTCGGCGCTTCGGCCGATACATGGGGCACCAAGCTCAACGGCAATCTCGTCGCGCTGGACACGGTGCTCGGCGCTGCGCTGTCGGTCACCGGCAACCGGCTGACGCCGGCATCGCTCACGTCATCGGGCGCGGTTTCGAGCACGGCCTGGACCACCAGTGCCATTCGCGTCCGCTGGGGATCCGCGACTGTTACAGATACGTCGTCAACCGGCACTGTGCCGGCGGTTTATGTCGATGCCCACAAGGCGCCGACGATTGCGGCGCAGAATGCCGGTGTCACGTTCACCAATGCCTTTACGGTGTATTGCGAAAATCCGGTGGCAGGGTCCAATGTCACGCTGGGTAGCGCCTGGGCACTCGGCGCGGATTCGCTGAAGGTGAACGGGAATGCAACAGCGACCACGTTCACCGGGGCCGATGCCGGCACCTGGACGTCGTCCGGTATCGCAGGATTGACCGCGCTCGTCATTGGGCGCACTTCGTCCATATCGCAGTACCTCAACACGATTAAAACCGCGAACGGCGGGACTCAGTCGTGCCTCAATCTTCAAGATGGACAACCGCAGACGAGCCAAGCAATTCTCGCGTTTTCGGATGCGAACGGTACGACCCGAGGCTCGGTTGCATGGGCTAGCACGACCTCCGTTCAGTACAACACGACATCGGACGAGCGACTGAAAGACTGGTCAGTCGAGCAACGCGACTATCGCGAAACAATCAGATCAATATGGGTCGGAGATTTTCTCTGGAAGACGGATGGAGCGGCGGGTTTCGGCGTGCGCGCGCAACAGGCGTATCCTTTATTTCCCTATGCCATCAAGCTCCCCGCGCGGAACAGCGAGGACTGGGAAGCGGATTACGGAAAATTCGCCCCGCTGGCGCTGTGGGGTGTCAAGGACCTGTATGGCGAGTTCGAAGCGATGCACGCGCAAATCTCAACGCTGCGCCGGGAGCTCGCGGAGCTGCGTCGTCAGCTACCTAGGACGGGCGAACAAGACGAATGAGCGGCCAGCTCCAAGTCGATTCACGTAATAATCGACCTGTACGTCGAACCCGGCCCGCTCGATGTCGAACGCGGTTTCTCGACCACTACGAAAATTTTGAACTACGCCGGCTAAGATCGGGCTCGTTCGCGAGTACAGCGACCTAACTAATCTGTCCACGGACGGGCTGGCTGAGAATTCAGGACCACAGACAACGAGGCAGCCTGAACGACGCAAGGCTCTCAGTAAGTTCGACAGGAGCGCTTGAAGATCAGCTTGGCCCAGGCATTGGACAGTCCTGCACATGATCACCAGGTCGGCCGATTCTTCCGCAATCTGTGAAATGTCGGTCAGACGGTCAGGACACGGTGAATTTGGGTTTACATCTCTCGCTTCGCGAATACGACCGTGGGCATCCATCGCGGGAGATACCTGGCCCGTTCCACCAATGTCGTAAATCTCGGCGCCTCGATTTGCCGCGTTCGCCAAAGCGCGATCGCACAGGTACTGTCGGAACCGCGCATCGCGCATTGGCGAGGTCGCGTTCATTATTGCGCTTCCGTCCAATCGCGGAAACAAAGCGCGAATGAGCGGGTGCAGCGCCATTTGCGGTATCAGCGCGGCTAGTCGGAACAGTATGGCGATCGGTTCGACAACCAGTTGACGCATGATGCAGGTGGCTGGTGGAATTTCGCGTGGCGATAGTGGCAGATTTCTATCCGGAAAACATTTCTTATGGCCTATATCTCGCTCGATTTGCCGCCCGGGTTGTACAAGAACGGCACCGGGCGGCAGGCGCGTGGCCGCTGGTACGACGCCAATCTGATCCGGTTCTATGAAGGGACCATTCGTCCGGTCGGCGGCTGGCGCGCGAAAACCGACACCACGCTCACCGGCAAGGGCCGGGCGTGCCTCGCCTGGCGCGACAATGAACTCGTGGTCTGGGTTGCGGTGGGTACGGAGCAAAGACTCTATGTGGTCACGCGGTCGGGCTATGTCTACGACATCACGCCGTCCGGCTACATCCCGGGATTTGCCGATGCTTCGGCGGCGCCGGGTTATGGCGGCGGCGCCTATGGCTCCGGCGATTACGGCAACTATGCCGGCGGCTCGCCTCCCGTCGCGCGAGGGTTCGGCGGCGGCAATTACGGCGCGGGCGTGTACAGCGCCACTCCGCCCGATACCGCCAGCGTGCAGCCCGCCACCGTCTGGAGTCTCGACACCTGGGGCGAAGATCTGGTCGGCTGCACGCCCGACGATGGCGTGATCTATCAATGGGCGCCGAACACGTCGGTGCCCGCAGCGCGGCTCGCCAATGCGCCCTCGGCTGCCGCAGTCGTCGTCAGCGACCAGCGCATCCTGATGGCGCTCGGCGCCGGCGATGTGCCGCGCCGGGTACAATGGAGCGACCAGGACAACAACACGGTCTGGGCGCCGGCCGCGACCAATCAGGCGGGGAGTTTTGACCTGCAAACGGCGGGACGGCTGCTGCGCGGGCTTCGCTGGCGCGGCGCCGTGCTGCTGCTGACCGATATCGACGCCCACCTCGCGACTTATACCGCAGATGTTTATGTCTATGGTTTTCACAAGATCGGCGACGGCTGCGGCGCGATTTCGGCCGGCTGTGCTGCGTCGCTCGGCGATTTTGTGGTGTGGATGGGTGACGGGGCGTTCTACACCTATGGCGGCGTGATCGAAAAACTCGCCTGCGATGTGTCGGATTATCTGTTCGGCAATCTCAATCGCGCGCAGGCGTCAAAAGTGTCATGCTTTGTGAATTCGGCGTTTTCGGAAGTGACATGGTTCTATCCCTCGGCGGCCTCCACCGAAATCGACAGTTACGTCACCTGGAATTACCGCGAGAAGCATTGGACGGTGGGCACGCTTGCGCGGCTGTCCGGCATTGACCGCGGGCCGATGACCTATCCGCTGCTGGCCGGCGCCGATGGTTATGTTTACGAGCACGAGGTGGGATTCTCCTATCCCGGATCGGCCAACCCGTATCTGGAAAGCGGACCGTTCGAGTTCGGCGCGATGCCATTCTTGCCCGGCGCGCCGCCAATTGCCGGCCAGGGCGATCTGGTGATGTACGCCCGGCAGTTGCTGCCCGACGACAAAACCGCGGGCGATGTGAGCGTCACGTTCAAAACCAAATTCTATCCCGACGGACCGGAAACTTCTTTCGGGCCATATGCGGTTTCGCAATCGACCGATGTGCGGTTTTCAGGCCGGCAATTGCGGCTGCGCTATGACGGGGTGAACAGCGACGACTGGCGGGTGGGATCTCCGCGGCTGGACGTGGTTGCAGGCGGCCGCCGGTGATGGTGCCTCACGATTCCAGTTTTTCACCCAGGTGCAGCTTCCAAATCATGACCGAAACCTCTAAAACGTCGGCGGACCTACGCAGGCACCACATGGCGACGCCGGATCCTCTCGAAAAAGACCTCGCGAAATTTAACGAATTGCTTCCGACGCTGAAGGCAGACGAGGGAAAGTTCGCCTTGTTATTTCGCGGCGAATTGAAAGGTGTTTTTGACACATACGCCGACGCGCTCGCTGCTGGATACAAAGAGGCTGGTCTGGAACCGTTCCTTGTGAAGCGTATAGCAACTGTCGATTTCGTTGCCTATTTTACGCGGGACATAGATGGGGCATGCCACATTTAAGTGGGCAGGTCACCCCTTGGGGTCCTTTAATACACGTCATCGTATCCGCGAGCGGTCCGCGAGTTTCGGCGCTGACGCAGGCGGGACAGGCGGCCCCGCAGCCCGTTCTTGCAAAACTCGTCGTCGATACCGGTGCCAGCCTCACCGCCATTGACGTCTCAATTCTGAACCAACTGGGATTATCGCCGACCGGGAAAACTCCGATCCATACGCCATCAACTGCCGGTAGTCCCCATCAGGCAAACCAGTACGATGTGGGTCTCACGATCTTCGGCCATAATAATTCTCTGGCATTCATCAGTGTAGCGCTGCCCGTAATCGATGGCAGTTTTAGACCGCAAGGTATTGATGGACTCCTCGGTCGCGATGTTCTCGCTAGTTCGCGCATGATCTATTCAGGCGCTGACTCCTGGTACGGCCTGTCGTTTTAGCTTCGAGTCAAAAATGAATCTTCCTAAGGCGACGCCGCAGTATGATGCGACGAATGAAGCGCAGACGCGCTCGGTGATCGAGCGCGAGGATGCGCGCAATCTGAAAAAGGGCGGCAATATCCTGGTTGGCAAAGGCGCGCTGGTGCTGACCGCGCCGAACGGATCGCTGTGGCAGATCACGGTGTCGAATGCGGGCGTGGTGTCGGCGACAGCGTTTACGCTGCCTTGATCAACCCTCCCCTTGGAGGATCGGGGAGGGGACCA
>JAGWSK010000377.1 GCA_028869355.1 Alphaproteobacteria bacterium
AATGACGAGTGCGTCACCGTCGTAGTGCGCAATGGAGTGACCCATTGCCGATGGCATCACTTTCGCGGGATGGTTTTCATTCAGGCGCACGTGGCGGACCTGATCGTCCCCGCTGTAGATGAAGACGATTTCCTTCGCCATCTGGATGATCTGCAGCCGCTGTTGCATCTGAAGAATAAATGGCGGCGAAAAATCCGCGCACTGGTTCGACGGATCGGCAATGTCGTGACCGCTGGCCGACCATTCACCCATCCGCTTTACGATCTCCGCCGCGTGCGGCTTCAGGATCGGATCCGTATAGTCGCCGACCAGTGGAACAGGATCGCCACCGCCGCCGGGGCCGCTGATCAGTTGGTTTGCATCATTCCCAAGACGTCTCAGATTGCGGATCGGACCAGGACCGGAGCGCGGAGCCTCGAAGTTAAACGAATTTCGCGCCCACACGCCGGACAGGTCCGGAATCCTGTCGCTTGCCTGGGAGGGGACGACAAAGACGGCCGCGAACAACGCGATCGCCGCAGATATCCGCATGTGAGCTCCTCCGTTCGCTCGCACTTAAAAATCCGGCCGCTCCACCCGCGGGATTGCCGATACGGAGGCATCAATCCGGCGATTGTTCTCGGCGCAGATGGTTTCAAGGAACGGCTTTGGCAGCGAGGGATGATAGGTCTGTCGCGCCGACCACGCCATGTTGAACGCGCCTGGATCGTCAACCGAAACCGATACCTCCAGGGTTTTTCCGCGGTCTGCCCACTTGAACCGTTCCACGACGTGCAACGCAGTCGTGTGCGGCGTCCGGTAATTATCGACGAAGGTATTATCCGAGAGCCCGATCGTATCGACGACAAGCGTGTCGCCACCTTCGTAGTGGCCAACCGATTCACCGTAGGCGCTCGGCTTCGGATTGGCGGAATGCGGCACATTCAAATAAACGTGGCGAATCTCGGGGCCGCCCTCGTTCATCATGAGCACTTCGTTGGGCGTCTGGACGAAATAAAGCGGATTGACCCGGCCCATCAGCAGAAAACCGGGAACGCCACCCGGCTGACAGCTGGCGCGAGCCTCGAACGCTTCCCTCCCCGCCGCCGCATCTTCGTTGGCTTTTTTCATCCGCGCCACAGCCCATGGCTTCAGGATCGGGTTGGAAAGATCGGCGATGCGGACCATCGCCTGCGTGCCACGAAGATTATTCGGTACATAAGGGTGTGCTTTGTCGAAACTGACCGGTCCCGGTCCGGACAGCGGGGGCTGAAAATCATCGGCGACTTTGGCCCATCCGCCCGCGGCTGAAGCCAGTGCCGGAATGCCCGGAGATGTTCCAATGGTTGCCGGTAGTGCCGGGTAGATCGCGGGCAATGCACCTTGCGCAAAAACCAATGCCCGTTGTGCGCCGTCCGGAAGTTTGACCGTCAGGAACTGGCCGCCATGCGTTCCATCCTTTAGCGGGTGGATCGTCAGCGCCACTTTCATACCCGGCGTTAGTGTTTTCGGACCCCAACCCTTTCGCGCCAATCCCGCGGGCGCGCCGGACTCGATGGTCCATAGTTCAGTCTGGCCCCGAGCGTTGGCGACGGTCAGGAGAACCCAGCTATGCGGGTTCGTCCACTGGAATTCCTTGACAGTGCCTTGCAGAGTGACCGTTCTATTCGCATCGAACATCGCAAATGAATGATGAGCGGCAGCCGGATCCGCAGAGATGGCGGCGGTGCATGCGAGAGCAAATGTTCGGAATTTCATTTGGCGTCTCCACATATCGAGCCGCGGCTATTATGGCACGGCATCGGTCGAACCGCCGCGCTCTGTTTCACTCACCCTGCCTCAACCGCACTCGAAATCATCGCCGGTGGCGGGATGGGGCTGCGGCGGCCCGCCCTGGCGCGCCAGTAATCCCGGTTAATCCACCCGGCTCACCCGCTTTGTTTCGAATGGGCTTGACACAGGTGCAGGGATAGGACTATATAAGTAGGCAACATCGAGAGGAGGCTTCATGGAAGAAAACGGGATTTCGAGGTCGCCGGACGACACCGAACGGACGCTGATCCTCGATGCCGTTCGCAAGGCCGCGGCGGACAATGGCGGACACCCGCCCGGCGAAAAACAGTTCAGGGTCAATACGGGGATTTCGGCGGCGGCCTGGCAAGGCAAGCACTGGATACGCTGGAGCGAGCTGATCCGCGACGCCGGATATGCCGGCACTGGACGAGTGGCCATCCGCGATGATGAGTTGTTGCTGACCCGGCTGGCCGAGGTTGTCCGCCATTTCGGCAAAATCCCGACATCGCGCGAAATCTACTTTTACGCCCGCCGGCATCCCGGCGTCCCAAGCGCCTCCACCTTCATCGCGCGTTTCGGCAGCCATCGGATGTTGTCCGAGAGACTCCGCGATTGGGCCGCGGGAAGACCGGACATGGAAGATGTCGCGCGGTTGTGCCAGGCTCGGCGGCCGGCATCGTCACCGCCGGAGGCGAGCGACCCGGTAATTTACCTCCTGCGGGCGGGCGAATATTTCAAGATCGGCTGGGCTAAAATATTGGACAAGCGAATCCGGGACATCCAGTCCTGTTGTCCGGAAACGCTGGAACTGATCCACGCCATACCGACTGAGGATCCGATCGCGGCCGAGGCGCAATGGCATCACCGCTTCAGGGCCAAACGGGCCCACGGCGAGTGGTTCAAACTGACACCGGAAGATGTCACGGAATTCCGCTCCGAAAATCCGCAGCAGAGTTAGCGGAGCTTCTTCCCGAACACGGCCAGCCCGTCGCCATCGGCGTGCCAATCGGGTATTTCGGCGAGCAGGCGGTACCCGTTGACGGTGTAGAATTTGCGGGCAGGCGCGTAATCGGGGCGGGTTGAAGTTTCGGCGAACAGCCATGCTCCCCGCAGTTTCTTCACCGCGTCTTCGGTCGCGCGGAGCAGGCGTTGCGCGAGGCCCGAGCCGCGGGCCTTGGCGCCAACCGCGATCCAGTACAGCTCGTAGCGGGATTCGGTGCCGGAAATCGGCCCATAGCAGGTGTAGCCGGCGATACCGCCCCGGCCGTCATCCTCTATCAGGAAGCGATAGCCCGAAGTCTCGTCCCCCCTGGCGAGGTTCTCCTCGACGAGTTCGCGCGCAATGCCGATTTCGGTGACGCTGAACACGCCGGTTTCCCGCACCAGACGTTCGACAGCGTCGGCATCCGGGGGTTTGGTCTTTGTACGGAATGTCGCCATCAGGACGCCAGCCTAACCCGCAGCCGGCCGGGTGGCAAAGCCGCAGTCGCGGAATCCAAAGATCTCACGCGGAGCCGCGGAGGACACAGAGAGGAACGTGACGCGTTGCGCGCCGTAGCCCAGTCGTGATGAATTTGTTCCGATAAGAACTTCGCTTCGGGCCTTTCCTGCGAACGGCAAACCGCGGAGTAAGCAGAGAGCGCGGAGTCACACATCGGAAGCCCTGTTTATCCGCAGATGTGGAGACGCCGAGCCAGGTACGCCGTTGACAATTCGACGGAGCCCTTGCTTCAGCGTTGGCGCGCCAAAGTTGATTAAAAGTCCGATTGGAAGCTTGAGGCAGCGAAGATATGTCAATACCTGCTTCGAATGCACAGGATGCAGGGATTCAACCGATTTGATCTCGACGATTACTCTGTTGTCGACGAGAAGATCGAGTCTGAAGGCATCCTCGAATTTCAGTTCTTCGAACTCAAAAGAAACACACTTTTGCTTCTCAACCGTAATGCCTCGGCGTAACAGATCGCGGGCGAGCACAGCTTCGTAAACGGATTCGAGCAATCCGGGTCCGAGTGTCCGGTGGATTCGGAGCGCGGAGTCGACAATCGCACCGGTGACTTCATCGAGCGGCCGCTCGCTGTTGTGCATCTCGCGCCCTCCGCGTGCTCCAGTACCACAAGCAGCAAAATACCCGAACTCCGCGGTCCCCGCGGCTCCGCGTGAAATCCTTCTTTTAAACTCCTTCGGAAAGTTCGCCCTCGAAGTCTCTTATTCGGCCTGGGCAGGGAATTCGATCTCCTGCGGCGAGCCGGTTCCGGCAAATCTGCCCAGCCGGTCAAGATAGCCATAGATCACCGGAGTGATGTACAGCGTCAGCATCTGGCTGAAAACGAGACCGCCGACGACCGCAAGGCCGAGCGGCTGACGGCTGGCGCCGCCCTCGCCCAGGCCAATCGCAATCGGAAGACTGCCCATCAGCGCCGCCATGGTCGTCATCATGATCGGGCGGAAGCGGATGAGTGCGGCTTCGGCGATCGCCGATACCGGATCGGCGCCGTGCTCGCGTTCGCGCACCAGCGCGAAGTCGATCATCATGATGGCGTTCTTCTTCACGATGCCGACCAGCATGATCATGCCGACAAACGCATAGAGCGACAGGGGAATGTGGAAGATAAACAGAGTCGCGAGTGCCCCAACCGCAGCCGAAGGCAGCCCGGACAGGATGGTCAGCGGGTGAATGAAGCTCTCATACAGAATGCCGAGAATGATGTAGACGACCAGCACGGCGCCCAGCAGCAGGTAGCCCATGCCCTGAGTTGATTCCTGGAATGCCTTGGCGGTCCCCTGGAAACTGGTGATGACCGAAGCCGGCATGCCGATATTCGTCTTCATCGCTTCGATTTTGTCGACCGCATCGCTGAGCGCCACGCCGGGCGGCAGGCTGAACGAGATGGTCACCGCCGGCAATTCGCCGAAATGATTCACGGCGAGCGGTGAAGACCCATTCTGGATGGTCGTGACGGCGCTCAGGGGCACAAGCGCGCCGGATGCGGTCGAACTGAGCGCGCCGAGATTCTGGCCGGTCAGGAATATGCGCTGCAGCGAGGACGCATCCCGCTGGTATTGCGGCAGCAGTTCCAGCCACACCCTGAACTGGTCGGCGGGAGTATTGATGATGGAAATCTGTTGGCCGCCGAACGAGGCACTCAACGCGCTCTCAAGCTGTTGCATCGAGATGCCGAGCGCATTGGCCCGATCGCGATTGACCCCGACATGCACGGATGGCGTGGACAGATCGAGATCGCTGGTAACATCGAGGAAGCCGGGTGTCCGGGCCAGTGCGTCCTTGAAGCGGGTGGACCAGTCGTAGAGTTCGGCGGTATCGCCGTCCTGCAGCGTGTATTGATATTGCGCCTTGCTGAGGAGCCCGCCAATCGTGATCACCGGCCGGTTCTGCAGATACACGTTCAGACCGGGAATCGCCGCGAATTTCCGCCGCAGTTCGGCCATCACCTGATCGACGCCCAGGCGCTGGTCACGTGGCTTCAGGACAATCGAGAAGGAGCCCTGGTTGGATCCTCCACGCGCGCCGCCATTGCCGACGGTAGACATCGCGCCTTCCACATTCGGATCGTGCCAGAGAATTTGCGCGGCTTCGTCCTGATGGCGTCTCATCTCCTCAAATGAAATGCCATTGGCGCCTTCGGTAAAGGCGTAAACACGGCCGACATCGTCGGGCGGCAGAAAATCCATCGGGATGATGCGGAAGAGGAAGTAGCTCGCCATCAGACTGGCGGCGAACACTCCCAGCGTGAACTGGCGGTGCTTCAGACACCATTTGAGGCTCCGCTCGTAGCCGCGCTGCATGGCGTTGAAGCCGGCTTCGCTCAAACGGTAGAACCCGTTGTGGCGGGCGGCATGTCCCGGACGCACCGGTTTGATCAACCGGCTGCACAACATCGGCGTCAGGGTGACCGAAACCAGGCCGGAGATCAGGATGGTGATCACGATGGTGACGGCGAATTCGTGCAGCAGCCGTCCGACAATGCCGCCCATGAACAGGACTGGAATGAACACGCAGGCGAGCGATGCCGTCATCGACAGGATGGTGAACGAGACCTCCTTCGAACCAATTAGCGACGCGCGCATCGGAGGCATGCCCTCCTCGATGTGCCGCATGATGTTTTCGAGCATCACGATCGCATCGTCGACGACAAATCCGACCGACAGCGTCAGCGCCATAAGAGACAGGTTGTCGAGGCTGTAGCCAAAGAACGCCATGCCGGCGAATGTGCCGATCACGGTGATCGGAAGCGCGATGGCGGGAATGAATGTCGCCGACGGCGTGCGCAGAAAAACGAAAATCACGCCAACAACGAGCAGCGCCGCGAGCAGCAGAGTCTCCTGCACGTCGCGAACTGAATCCTTGATGTCCTGGCTGCGGTCGAGCGTGGTCGCAATCGAGATTGAAGGCGGCAACTCGGCCTTGAGCTGCTCCAGTTTCGCCTTCACCGCATCGACAACGGCGATCGTGTTGGAACCAGGCTGCCGGTTGACGCCCAGCGTGACGCCGGTTTGACCGTTATACAGGCTCGACAGCCAGATATTGTCCACGCTGTCGATCGCCCTTCCCACGTCCTTCAGGCGGACGGGCGCGCCATTGCTATAGGTGATGATCTGGTCTTCGTATTGGGCCGCCTTGAACAACTGCCCATCCGCCTGGATCACCGCGGACCGCGTCGGGCCGTCCAGCGTGCCGGTGGCGAGATTGACGTTCATATTGTGGACGGCGTTGATCACCTGGTCCAGGCCGATGCCGCGCGCGGCGAGCTTGTTGGGATCGATCTGGATCCGGACCGCGGGATGCTCCTGGCCGTAAATATCGACGCTGGCGACGCCGCTGATGGTCGAGATCGAGCGGACGATGACGGTTTCGGCATATTCGTCGACGACCGGCATCGACAAAGTCGGCGAGGTGACGGTGATGTTCAGCACCGCGAATTCGGCCGGATTGATTTTGCGCATTGTCGGTGGCGATGGCATGGTCGGCGGCAGTTGACGGCTGGCGGCCGAGATGGCGGACTGAACATCCAGCGCAGCGCCATCGATATTGCGGTCAAGGCGGAATTGCAGCGTGATCTGGGTGGTGCCCAGAATGCTGACCGAATTCATGCTGTCGAGGCCGGGAATTTCGGAGAATTGCGTCTCCAGCGGCGTCGCCACCGCCGACCCCATGGTCGCGGCATCCATTCCCGGAATCTGCGCCGTCACCACAATGGTAGGAAAATCAACGTTCGGCAGCTCGTTGACCGGTAGCGAGAAATAGCTGGAAATCCCGCCGAGGAGCAGGGCGGCCATGACGAGAATGGTCATGATCGGTCGGCGGATGAAAACTTCGGACAGATTCATGGCGTGGTGCAAAAACAGCCTTTCAACTCAACCATCCCTTGGCATGAAATTGTGCGATGGGTGTGTGAATTGTTGTTCAACCTTGTATCAACCGGTTTTACCGGGACACAACCGTGCAAAATCCCGCATTTACCCCGAAAGCGTTTTCCGCCGAAGTGGTTACCGGTTCGGCGCAGAAAACGCGCCAATTCAAAAATTTAGGGCATTTTTGCGATTCGAAGAAATCGCAAAATGCCCTAAAACCGGACACTAAACGTCAGGTGGGCAGTCTGGTTCAACGACACTGAAGTCGCTATCGCGCTGTAGCTCAGTTCGGCCGTGACATTGCCAAAAATGTAGTTCAAATCGACGGAACCGACGGCTTCGGAGCGGGACAAGGAGGGGCCT
>JAGWSK010000378.1 GCA_028869355.1 Alphaproteobacteria bacterium
GTGGACACATCCGCCAATGTCGCAATCCCGGCCGCGTATTTGTTCTGGGCGATGGTCAGAGCCATGCGGAAATCTTCAATTGCGGCGCTCAGCAGGTCGGCCGCCGCATCGGCGGCGCGCAACTGGAAATAAGCAATCGCCAGTTGGGCCTGGGCCGAAAGCCGCGCGCCTGCGATATCGGCAGCGCTGGCCTGCGCCGTCGCAACATCGGCTTCCACCGCGCGCCTGATGCCACCCCAGACATCGATGTCCCAGGTCGCGTCAAGCGCCGCCGAATAGGTGAATACCGTTCCCCCCGACGAGCCGCCTCCGCCCGTTGTCCCGGTTCCGGTGCCGGTCCCGGTTCCGGTCGTCCCGACCGTGCCGCGCCCGCCGCTCCCAGTGCCTCGCACGCCGAGATTTGCCCCGATATTCGGCAGCAGCAGCGCACGCTCAATGCCGACCTGGGCCCGTGCGACGCGATAAGCCGCTTCCGCTTCCTTGAGATTCTGGTTGTTGATATCGACCTGTTTTTCCAGCGCATCCAGCACCGGATCGTCGTAAATATCCCACCAGCTTTCCCAGCCGGCGGCTTGCCGCGGGGTCGCGGGCGTCCAGCCCTGGTTTTCCTTGAACTGCATCTCGGCCGGCGCCGTCGGGCGCATATAGTCCGGGCCAACTTCGCAGGCGGAAAGACCCGCCGGCAATACACATGCGACCAGCCCCCGCCAGCCCCTCAACTGCATCCTTACGCCTCGCTCGCGCGCACTCTGCCGATGCCGTGATAGACCTGCTGCCACAGTCTGCCGGTCCGGATCCGGAACCGGTCGAGATACAGGTACACGACGGGGGTGGTGTAAAGCGTCAGCAACTGGCTGACAACCAGTCCGCCGACGATTGAGATGCCCAGAGGCTGACGCAGTTCGGCGCCGTCCCCGGTGATCAGTGCCAACGGCAATGCCGCGAAGATCGCCGCCATGGTCGTCATCATGATCGGACGGAAGCGCAGCAAACACGCGCGATAAATCGCGGCGCGGCTGTCCAGCCCCTCATTCCGCTGCGCGTTGATGGCAAAATCGATCATCATGATCGCATTCTTCTTGACGATGCCGATGAGCAGGATGACTCCGATCATCGCGATCAGGCTGAACTCCGTCTTGAACACCAGGAGCGCCAGAACCGCGCCCACGCCGGCAGACGGCAGGGTCGACAGAATCGTCAGCGGGTGAACAAGACTTTCATAGAGTACGCCCAGAACAATGTAGACAGTAATCAATGCAGCGAGGATCAGATAGGGTTCGTTGGACATCGACAGCAGGAATTGACGCGCATTGCCCGCAAACTCTCCGTGCACGGAAATCGGCACATGCAACGCACCCATGGTGCGCTGAATCGCGTCCACCGCCGTGCCGAGCGACTCGCCTTCGGGTAGATTGAACGAGAAAGTGGTGGCAACGAACGGACCCTGGTGCGCCACCGACAGCGGCGTCAGTCCCGGTGCGTAATGGGCAACGTCGGACAGCGGAATCATATTTTCTTTCGACGTGCTGAGCGATGTTCCGGTGGACGCGGCGCCGCGTGAACTGATCGC
Source organism: Alphaproteobacteria bacterium (assembly GCA_028869355.1). GTDB lineage: Bacteria > Pseudomonadota > Alphaproteobacteria > Micropepsales > Micropepsaceae > CAIYRG01. The sequence continues at coordinate 1,571 of JAGWSK010000378.1, forward strand.
AATCTGGTTCTGCAACTGATTGTGCACGGCGTCGGCGGCAATCTGGGCCGCGCTCTGTGCGGCGGTCCCGCCCGGCGCGCTGGCCGCGGTCGTGGCCGCAGACTGCACGGTGCTTGCAACGGCGCCCGTCTGCTGGCTGCCTTTGATGTTGCCCGACGTGCTGACGAAAATATCCTGCAGGGTGTCGGGGCTTTGCCAGAACTGCGGCGCCACTTCCATGACGACGTGGTACTGGTTGAGTTCCTGGTAAATGGTCGAGACCTGGCGCTGGCCGAACGCGTCGTACAGCGTATTGTCGATCTGCTGGGTGTTCAGGCCGAGTCTCGCCGCGGTGGCGCGGTCAATCTGCAATTGCACGTCCAGACCCGCTTCCTGACGGTCGGAATTCACATCTTCCAATTCCGGAACGTCCTGCAACGCGGTCGTGATTTTCGGAACCCAGGTATTGATCTCGTCCAGCGTGTCGGCCTGGATCGTGTACTGATAACTGGCGTTTCCCTGGCGCCCGCCGGCCCGCAAATCCTGCACCGGCTGCAGGAAAAGACGCGCGCCGGCAATATTTCCGATCTCGTTGCGCATGCGCGCGATCACGGCATCCGAAGATTCCTTGCGCTCCGACAACGGCTTCAGACTGATGAACACGCTGCCATTGTTGGTCTGGCCGAATCCGATGCCGCTCGATCCGGTCGATCCCACGACGCTGTCCACCGCCGGATCCTTGCGGATCGCCTCCTCGAATTGGAGGAATTTCTGTTCCATCAGCTGGAACGAGATCGCCTGATCGCCGCGGATATTGCCGTTGAGATTTCCCGTATCCTGCTGCGGGAAGAAGCCCTTGGGTATGATCGTGAACAGATAAATGTTCAGCCCAATAGTCATGAACAGGATCACAAGAATCGTCGCCGGATTCGACAGCGCCCAGGTCAGCGACCGGTCATAAATCCGCAGCGCCCGCGCAAACACCATCTCCGAGCCGCGCATCAGCCAGTTCTGCCGTCCTTTGCGGTTTTCGATCCGCAAATGCGCGCACATCATTGGCGTGGTCGTCAGCGACAGCAGAAGCGAGAAGAAGATCGCGATGGACAATGTCAGCGCGAATTCGTGGAATAGCCGCCCGATCAGGCCCTGCATCAACAGAATTGGCAGGAATACCGCGACCAGCGAAATCGACATCGAGAGCACGGTGAAACCGACTTCTCTCGCCCCGAGAAGCGCAGCCTGCATCCGCGGTACGCCCTCCTCGATATGGCGCGAGATGTTTTCCACCACCACAATGGCATCATCCACGACAAAGCCGGTCGCGATGGTCAGCGCCATCAGCGAGAGATTGTCGAGGCTGAAATTCAGCAGATACATGACCCCGAAAGTGCCGAGCAGCGACAGGGGAACGGCAACGCTCGGCACCAATGCCGCCCGGCCGTTGCGCAGGAACAGCAAGACCACCACGATCACGAGGCAGATCGCGATCAGGATCGTTTCCTCGACATCGTGCAGTGAGCGGCGGATGGTCGTTGTGCGGTCATTCACCGGCGTGATGGTGATGCTGGACGGGATCGACGCCTGTAGTTCCGGGATCAAGGCTTTGATGCGGTCCACGACGTCAATGATATTCGCGCCCGGCTGCCGGATGATATTGATCAGAACCGCGGGCTTGCCGTTCGCGAGTCCAAGGTTGCGGATATTCTCGACGCCGTCGCTGACATCGGCGATGTCGCTCAACCGCACCGCTGCATTGTTGCGATAGGCAATGATCAGGTTTTTGTAATCGGCCGCGGTGGTCGCGGTGTCATTGACGTAGATCTGAAAGCGCTGATCGCCCTGCTCGATCGCGCCTTTGGGCGAATTCGCATTGGCCGCGGACAGCGCCGCCCGCACGTCTTCGAGACCGATGCCATATTTGAACAGCGCCCGCGGATTGAGTTCGACACGCACCGCGGGCAGCGAGGCGCCTCCGACCTGGACCTCGCCCACACCTGCCACCTGCGACAGTTTTTGTTGCATGATGGTCGACGCCGAATCGTAAATTTGCCCGCGAGTCAGCACGTTTGAGGTCAGCGCCAGGATCAGGACCGGGAAATCCGCAGGATTCACCTTGCGATAAGTCGGATTGGTCCTTAAGTCCGCCGGCAGATCGACATGGGCGGCATTGATTGCCGCCTGCACGTCACGCGCCGCACCATCGATATCCCGGTTGAGGTCGAACTGCAGGGTGATGCGGGTTGACCCGACCGAGCTTGACGAGGTCATCTCGATCACATCGGAGATGGTGCCGAGGTGGCGCTCCAACGGCGTCGCCACGCTGGTAGCGACGGTCTCGGGACTCGCGCCCGGCAACTGGGCGGTCACCGAAATCGTCGGAAAATCCAGATTGGGCAGCGGCGAGACCGGCAGCAGGAAAAACGCCCCCGCACCAGCCAGCGCAATGCCGATCGTCAGCAAAGTCGTCGCAACCGGCCGGGCAATGAAAGGCGCGGAGAAATTCATGGCGCGAGCGGCTCCGGAGATTCGGCGGCCGGACCGCGGCGCCACGCGCGGAGCCGCGCCCCCATGCGGTCGAAATAGAGATAGATCACCGGCGTTGTGAACAAAGTCAGAAGCTGACTCAGCAGCAGCCCGCCGACGATCGACACGCCCAGCGGATGGCGCAATTCCGAGCCCGTGCCGTTCCCGATCATCAGCGGCAATGCGCCGAAAAGGGCAGCGAGCGTGGTCATCAGAATCGGCCGGAAGCGCAACAAGGCGGCCTGGAAAATCGCCTCGCGCGGCGCCTTGCCTTCCTCGCGCTCGGCGGAAATCGCGAAGTCGATCATCATGATCGCGTTTTTCTTCACGATGCCGATCAGAAGAATGATGCCGATAATCGAAATGATATCGAGGTTCTCGCCCACGAGCATCAGCGCAAGCAGTGCGCCGACACCCGCTGAAGGCAGTGTGGAAAGGATCGTCACCGGGTGGATAAAGCTCTCATAGAGCACGCCGAGCACGATATAAACTGTGACGATCGCCGCCATGATCAGCAGCAATTCGTTGCCGAGGGTCGATTCAAAGCTCAGCGCCGCGCCCTCGAAGCTGGTTCGGACGGAAGCCGGAATGCCGGCATCCTGTTCGGCCTGCCGCACCGCGGTAACGGCCGCACCCAGCGACGACCCGGGTGCTACGTCGAACGAGATCATCGCTGCCGGGAATTGCGCCAGGTGATCGATTTCCAGCGGCACGTCGCGCTGCTCGATTTTCGCAATTGCAGATAACGGCACCTGACCGCCGCCGGACGACGGGAGATACATCGAGTTCAGCGTGTCCATCGATGCCTGCAGACCGGGATCGGCTTCGAGGATGACGCGATACTGATTCGATTGGGTGAAGATCGTGGACACGATCCGCTGGCCGAACGCGTCGTAGAGCGCGTTGTCGATGGTGGCCGCGGTGATGCCGAACCGCGCCGCTGTGTCACGGTCGAGATTGATATAGGCGCTGCGGCCCTGATCGAGGTAATTGGTCGAGACATTCTCCAGTTCCGGCGACTGTTGCAGCCGGTCCAGCAGTGTCGGAACCCACTGATTTAGAATCGCACTGGTCGCCGCCTGAAGGATGAACTGATATTGCGCACGGCCGACGGTGGATTCGACGGTCAGGTCCTGCACCGGTTGCAGAAACAGCGAAATGCCCTCGACATCGTGTGTCTCCGCGTTCATCCGGCGGATGATATCGGTCACCGAATCCGTGCGTTGGCTCTTGTCCTTCAGATTGATCAGGATACGGCCGCTGTTCAGCGTCGTATTGGTGCCGTCCACGCCGATGAAGGACGACAGGCTGACGACGTCCGGATCCTTGCGAATGATATCGGCAAGCTGCAACTGACGCTCCGACATGGCGGAAAACGAAATCGTCGGCGGCGCGCGCGTAATCCCCTGGATCAACCCGGTGTCCTGGATCGGGAAAAATCCCTTGGGGATTTCGACATAGAGTGCCGCCGTCAATGCGAGCGTCAGTATCGCGACCAGCAGGGTCGCCGGCTGGTGGTCGAGCACCCAATTCAGCGTGCGGCCATAGCCCGCAATCGTGCGCTCGAACAGTTGCGCCGCCTTGTGCCCGATCCAGCTGTGGCGCTGCTCCGATTCCGGTTTCAGCAGCTTGGCGCACATCATCGGGACCAGTGTCAGAGACACGACCGCCGAAATCAGGATCGTGACCGCCAGGGTCATGGCGAATTCGCGGAACAGACGCCCCACCACCTCCTGCATGAACAGCAGCGGGATCAAAACCGCGATCAGGGACACAGTTAAGGATATGATTGTGAAACCGATTTCCCCTGCGCCCTTGAGCGCCGCCTGCACCGCGCTTTCGCCCATTTCAAGATGGCGCGAGATATTCTCGA
>JAGWSK010000379.1 GCA_028869355.1 Alphaproteobacteria bacterium
CGCGCGCCCATCGGCGGCCATCAATCCGACTGGTCCCGCGACCGGCCGGTCAGCGTCGACGCCATGATCCCGGCCATGGACGACGCCGGCGTCGCCAAATCGATCCTCGTGCAGGCATCGACTTGCTACGGCCACGACAATTCCCTTGTGGTTGACTCGGTCGCCGCACATCCGGAACGGTTTACCGGAGTGTTCTCGGCTGACATTCTGGCGCCCGACGCCTGCGACAGGATTGCATTCTGGCTGGGCAAGGGCATGATCGGCATTCGACTGTTCACGACCGGGAGCTCGATGCCGGGCCAGGCTGACTGGCTGGACGATCCCCGCGCCGATTCGGCGTGGCGCTATGCCGAAGCGCACAATCTGACCGTGTGTCTCCAGATGACGCCGAAGGCCATTCCGCAACTGGCCGGGATTATCCGCCGGTTTCCGCGGCTGAGAGTGATCCTCGATCATTGCGCGCGTTCAACGTTTGACGATGGTCCGCCCTATTCGGCGGCGGCACCGCTTTGGGGGCTCGCGCCCTATCCGAATGTCTACCTGAAACTGACGCCGCGGGTCTTTCAGGGCTCGCGCAGCGGCAAAGCGACTCCGGAAAGTCTTTTCGGCAAATTGGCCGGTGAATTCGGCGCATCGCGACTGGCCTGGGGCTCCAACTATCCCGCTTCGGAAGGGTCCTTGCGCGAATTGTTGCAGCTTGCCCAGGACTGTCTTGCATTTTTGCCCGCACGCGATCGCGAATGGATTTTTTCCGGCACGGCGCAAGCGCTCTATCCCGCGCTGAGGATCTGAACACATGGCCGAATCCGTTGTGCTCCATTCACTGGTGGGAAATCATCCGAACACAAAGGCCCTGAAAAGCGGGCAGGCATCATCGCCGCTGGTCAAGTTCGACTATTTCGAAGTGAAAGTCGCGAACACCCAGTTCAAGGCGATGGTGCGCGAGCTGAAATATGATTTCGGCGAACTCGCCATCGTCACCTTCCTGCAGGCAAAACATTACCGCAAGCCTTACATCCTGCTGCCCGCAACAATCGTCGGCCGCAATCAGCATCACACGATTTTCTACAATGCGGATAAGGACGTGCTTGGCCCGCGCGATCTGAATGGTAAGCGCGTTGGTGTGCGGGCATATACCCAGACGACGGGCACCTGGGTGCGCGGGTTTCTGGCGCAGGATTACGGGCTCGATCTCAATACGGTGACATGGATCACCTTCGAAGAGCCGCATGTCGTGGAATATCGCGATCCGCCGAATGTGCGGCGCGCGCCTGAAGGCAAAGTGCTGAAACAGATGCTGCTCGATGGCGAAATCGACGCCGCCATTCTCGGCGATGTCGCTGAAGAAGGGCCAATCCGCCATCTCATTCCAAATCATGAGGAAGCAGGCCGCGCCTGGGCGCGTGCTCATGGCGGCATACCGATCAATCACCTCGCCGTGCTCAAGGAACAAATAGTACGTTCGCGTCCGGATGTGGTGCGCGAGGTGTATCGCGTTCTGAAGGAAAGCCGCGCTGCCGCGACGCTTCCAACGGGCGCCGACGATCCGCTGCGGTTCGGCATTGCCGCCATCCGGCAATCGCTGGAGCAGATCAACGCCTATGCCGTCGAACAGAAGCTGATCCCGAGCGCATTTTCAGCCGACGAATTGTTTGAAGACGCAGACCGCATCCTCGGCCCCACCGCCGCTTAGTGCATTTTTTGATTATAGCTGCATATTAAATTTTCACGCGGAGCCGCGGAGATCTTGGGCTTTCACGGCCGCATCCCGCGTGCGCCCGCCGCGCCTTGCGCGGCAATTCTTTTAAATTCTGCCGCGGTGCTCTGCGCCGCGTGCGGGCGCCTCTGGCGATTTCCTGATCGCCCGTGGGACCCTGAAGCGGCGATCAGGTTTATCGGAATCTCTGCGCCTCCGCGTCTCCGCGTGAAATGTTCATCTTTGTTACAAACCGCACTATCCGCGTGGCCGCGAATCCCGCTTTGCGAGCAGCGCGTGCAAGACGATCAGTGGAATCCCGCCGGTGACGACGGCCTGACGCAACAGCAGGCGGACCACCAGCGGAAGACCCTGCAGCGTATCACCCGCCACGAATAATCCGCCGATGACGAGCAGCAGGGCAAAGCCCCGCGATGATGCGATTGGTCTCGTACCTTTCCACTGGCGTGAGATGATGAATCGCGTGCACCGTCACGATTCCGAACAGGATCATCCCTAGCTGCTTATCCGCAGGGACTTGGCCCAAAAACAGTTTCGACTGCGATGCACGACGCCGTGCTGGCGCACCGCAGAATGCCGACGCTGTTCAGGGCAGCTCGATCAACTTCCGAATTCGAAACCGCGCTTCTTCCACTACTGTATAGCGATTAAACAGAGCCTCTCCGAATTTCTCCACGGCGCGCAGCAAGCGAATCCGCCGCATCTCGTATTTCCATGGTGCGATCCGTAGCAGCACCAGGCCCGGTACAACAAGGCCGCGCCGAAAGACAAGATCACCGAAGTCCTTGTCGTCGGTGAGCAACAGCCGCCCTTCCGCTGCAGATTTTGAAAGCACAGCAGTGTCTGGTGTGCGGGGTGCGATCTCCGAGATATACAAAACGTCATGCTCGGACTCGCGTAAGGCATGAACCAGGGCGACGTCCACGCATTCATCGACGAGCCAGCGCACGCCAGCCTAACCATACACAAGGTTTTCGTCGGCCAGATAGTCGGCTGCAAAGCTTTGCGCGGCGCGAATATCTTCGATCGTCAGACGGGGATGGTCATTCAGAATCTGTTCTTCAGAAACGCCCGCTCCAAGTTTCCTCAGAACCGTTTCGACAGGAATTCGCGTGCCGCGAATCACGGGCTTTCCACCCATAACTTCCGGATTAATCTCAACTCGTTGATGTTGCATTCCGCGCCGTCCAACCGTTGCAGTCTTCATTGACACCCATATCACGCGCCGCAGTTCCCCCCCAAATAGGTGGGGCTATTGCTTATAGCCAAAAGCCGCCTCGCCTCCTGGGGCCAGAGCCGCAAATTTCGACCTCCTGGCTGTGCTGACCGGAAAACATCCAGTCCCTTCACCCACAAGGAGGTTAAACTGGCAACGCGAATTAACGCCTTAGGCGCGCAGGCGGGAATCGCGTTTCGCGAGCAGCGCGTGCAAGACGATCAGTGGAATCCCGCCGGTGACAACGGCCTGACGCAACAGCAGGCGAACAACCAGCGGAAGACCCTGCAGCGTATCGCCCGCCACGAACAATCCGCCGATGCCGAGCAGCAGTGCAAAGCCTGCGATGATGAGATTGGTCTCGTCCCATTCCACCGGCGCGAGATGATGAATGGCATGCACCATCACGATTCCAAACAGAATGGTCGCCAGCGCCGACAATACCGGCGAGGGCACCAGGACCAGCAGCATGTCGAATTTGATGCAGCTGCCCAGCGCGACCAGCAGCAATCCCGCGGTCAGCACGACAAAGCGCGACGCTACACGGGTTGAGCGCAGCAGCGCCATATTGTCGGGATAAACAAAGGTGCTGAACGTGCCAAGCACAGAGGCCAGCACGCCGCCCAGTGCCGCGCTCATCAGCCCACCGGACATGCGCGCGGGCGTCAGCTTCTCATGCGTCCAGCCGCCGACCAGCTGATACAGCACCATGGTGGCGATGCTGGCGGGCACCAGCACCAGCAGAAACATCAATACGACGTCGGGCCGGACGGCAAAGCCAAATGGAAATATCCGCGGCGTGACGATCCAGGGCGCCTGCACAACAGCGTCGAATGAGATCGGAA
>JAGWSK010000380.1 GCA_028869355.1 Alphaproteobacteria bacterium
AGTTGGCTCAGGATTCTGATTGCCCGCGTAATGTCCCCGGATTGCCGCGCCTGTTGCGCCTGACCCAAAAACACGCTGACATCGACATTGGGCGAAAGCAGGGTATCCGCAGCCGTATCAGGCGTGTTGGCGGGAGGTGTTTTGGCCGCAGATGTCCTGGCTGCCGGAGTTGCCATCGCGGTTTTCACCGCGATGCCGTGACTTAGATCTTTCACCACGCTGTCGTGGTTGCTGACGGTCTTCACCGCGTTGGCGTGGTTGACAGTTGTGCAGCCGAAGCCGGTCAGCGCCAGAGGAAGCACACCAAACAGCAAAATTCGCTTCACGATACACCCCGCAGGGCCGGCATGGCGCGCGGCGCCAAAACGGCCGATTGACATTTCTCGTCCGGCCACCATGGGGCAACTCCACCCAAGGAGCGATTAAGCCGATTGGTAAAATTCGCAGCATTGTTGCCGTTGGCGCAGGTTTCGCTATGGTCCCTGCGAAGACGCGAGATACCCGGCATGACAGTGATCCCACGCGATATGAAATCGGCAGAACGGAAGGGCCGGCCCGCTTCGGATTTCCAGGCTCACCTGGCGGAATTGGAAGCTCGCGGGCTTGTCGTGCGGGTGGACAGGCCGATCAACAAGGATACCGAGCTGCATCCACTGGCGCGCTGGCAGTTTCAGGGCGCGCTGCCGGAAGACAAGCGGCGGGCCTTCATCTTCACCAATGTGTTCGGCAGCGATGGCCGGAAATTTGACATGCCTGTGGTGGCGGGAGCATTGGCCGCATCGCCCGAAATCTATGCACTCGGACTTGGCGTGCCGGTCGATGAAATCGGCACCGCATGGCTGAATGCGATCCAGAATCCGATTGCGCCGGTCGCCGTCGCCACCGCGCCGTGCCAGGAAGTGGTGATCAAAGGCGATGCATTGTGCGCACAGGGCGGCGGCCTTGCGGCTCTGCCGGTGCCAATCTCGACACCCGGTTTTGATGCCGCACCCTATTTGACGGCGACCTTGTGCATCACCGCCGATCCCGAATCCGGCGTGCGCAACATGGGCACCTATCGCGGTCAGTTGAAGGCGACGGACCGGCTCGGTGTGCGCATGGCGTCACGCCTGACCGGCGCAGGCGGCTATTACCACTGGCAGAAATACCAGCAGCGCGGCGAACCGATGCCGATCGCCATCGTCGTCGGATGCGCGCCGGCGATTTTCTTCACCGGCCCGCAAAAGCTCGCCGTCGATTTTGATGAAATGGGTGTCGCGGGCGCATTGCTTGGGCAACCCGTGCGCACCGTGCGCTGCGTGACCAACAATCTTGAAGTGCCTGCGGATTCGGAAATCGTCATTGAAGGGCTGATCGATTCCGAACTGCTCGAACCCGAGGGACCGTTCGGCGAGTCGCACGGCCATGTCGCCCTCGAGGACTACAATATGTCGATGCAGGTGACCGCCATCACCATGAAGCGGAAACCCGTATTCGTTTCGATCATCAGCCAGGTCACACCGTCAGAATCCAGCGTCACCAAGAAAGTGGCATATGAGCCGCTGTTTCTGTCGCATCTGCGCGATCACCTCGGCATCAGGGGTATCACGCGAGTGGTCATGCATGAGCCGCTGACCAATGTGCGGCCGGTGATATTCCTCAATTTCGCGCATGGCACTCCGCGGAGCGAAGTGTGGCGTGGACTGCAGGGCGCATCCACCTTGCAAGCCCAATGCGGGAAGATCGTGGTTGCGCTTGGCGAAGATATCGACGCGTCCAATGCGGATGCCGTGTTCTGGTCACTGGCCTACCGGACCAATCTTGGCGAGGATCTGCATCTGACGCCGTACAAGTCCGGCGGACACGGACCGAAATCCGGCGCGAGATTCAGCGATTCGAGTCTGCTGATCGATGCCACTCCAAAAAGCAAAATGCCGCCCTTTGCGCTGCCGGCGAAGGAATTCATGGAACGGGCAAAGACAATATGGTCTGAACTTGGTCTGCCGGAGCTCAATCCGCAACCGCCCTGGTATGGCTATTCCCTCGGCGACTGGGAGCAGAAATGGGCGGAATGGGCGCAAGCAGCTGTCGAGGGAAAATGGGAAGAAACGGGACGTGATACTTTCGCCCGCCGCCGCGCCGGTGTGATCCCGGAGACCCCCGTCCGCTCCGTTGAAAACGCCAAAAAGGACTGAAAGCCGCCGCACCATGGCCAAACCCACGCCCCCGCCGCGCCTGATCCTGGGAATTTCCGGCGCATCCGGAGTGATCTACGGCATCCGAGCGCTTGAATTGCTGCGCCGGACCGGCATCGAAACCCATCTTGTGGTCAGCCCCGCCGCCGAACTGACCATG